>JAPLEC010000449.1 GCA_026391515.1 Bacteroidia bacterium
ATGTTCCAGCTCATACTTGAAAAAGAATCTTAAAGGTACGGTCCAGTCTTCGCTTTTTATTTTATCATCCTCATCCCATTCCAGGTGAAATTTAACCTGAATTATCTGGTTTATCAGATCAGGGCTGCTGGAAACAACGCGTTTCACCTTTTTCCCTTTTTCATATTCACCTTCAAAATCAGTGAAATTATCAAACCCTTTTTTCAGATAATCCGGATCAGGAACAAATACGTCAAAAATGAACCTTCCGTTTTTTGCCAGATGACCATAGACATTGTTAATGGCTTTTAGTTGTTCCTCCTTTTCAAGTAAGTGCATCATCACACGGAAAGGTGCGATTATCAGGTCAAATTTGAAATCAAAATGGAAGTCGACAACGTTTTGCAAGCTGATTCGTTCAATTTGACCTTTCTTAAGTTTCTTTTTGAGTACCCCGAGCATGGATTCACTGATGTCTAATCCGTAGATATCTGCTCCCCTGTCTAATGCACTAAAAAATAATCTGCCGGTGCCGACACCAACTTCAAGTATCTTACCTTTTGTGGAGCTGATTTCTTTCAGAAAATATTCACTATCAACCGAATCTCTGTGGAAGTGATATATCTGGTCATAAAACCGTGCAAAATTTTCAGGGTATTTATAAATCATTGTTTCGCTTGTTAAAGTAAGCTTACAAGATACATATTTTCCAAAATAAAAGCCCCTGACAGTTGAACATCAGGGGCAGCCACTTCTGTTTGAATGCCGGCAACTGTAATGCTACTTGAATAATATTTTGAAATGGCCTGATTTAAGGTTAATTAGACATCTAAACCAATTACAGGTCGCTCCTATGGAGCTCACATTATTGTATATATTTTTTCTACAAACAGATCGCGCCTACGGCGCTGAAAATTCATCCCATCAATCTTCCTGAGCCGCGTAGCAGTGACCTGTTTGTAATAGCGGTATGAAGAGGGCTTTTTGAGCCGCGTAGCGGCGACCTGTTTGTAGTAGCGGTATGAAGAGGGCTTCCTGAGCCGCGTAGCGGCGACCTGTTTATTTTTATTTATGATAGTTTATAATAAGGCATAAACAAAAAGCCCCTGACGATTATGTCAGGGGCAGCCATGAAAAGAATGGAAAAATTGCTTTTTGTGATGAACAATTTCTCAGAATGACTATTTATATTTCCAGTCACTGATAATAATCCGGTCCTTGTAAAACTTTACCTCAAGCTTTTGTTTAGCCCGCCATTTCAATTTTCGTATATACTCCATAGGGATTGTTACTGCATAACTTGTTCCACCTGATACTTTTGTCAGGCTCCGTATGTGACTTTCTTCAATCTTTCTGCGTGTCATAGCTTAAATTTTTTCAACGTATTAAGATACGTTTTTTAATACGTTGATACCAATTACTGTATTGTTTTAATATCATATATCTTATGAAGATCATAAATAATAATAGATTAGAAAATGAACGTATAACCTGTTTTATCAATTCTTTCTATTTGGGCCTGAGATTCCTCATTTCTCCGCCAGCATCGCCTTCGCGTAGCCGCTACGGCAGAGCAAGGCTGGCGGAGGAGCGAAGAATCTTTTTAATTGATGTCTGAACTACCTGTTCAATAGTGGTAGTAATTAGCGTAATGATGTCTTTGATAATCAAATACTAACAAAGCAAAAAGCCCCTGACTGTAAACGTCAGGGGCAGCCATGAAAAGAATGGAAAAATTGCTTTTGGACAGTAAAAGCTTCTTTAAAGTTTTACAACTTTATATACGTTTACAAGTTTTCCTTTGGTCAGCTTTAAATAATAGATGCCGGAGGGAAGATCCTGTAGGTTGAGCATTTTTTCAACAGTCATTGCCTCAATAACATCTGTCTTAACAGGTTTCCCCTGTGAGTTTATCATTAAGAGCGTTATCTCAGCGTCAGCTGGTTCTTCGAAACTGATATTAATATTTTCACTTGTGGGGTTGGGGTAAACAGTTACTTTAATAGGAGTATTAATGTTTTCTTCAATATTAGTAATAATCACTTTATACTGAAAAACGTGGGTCAGTATCAGTGAATTATCCGAAGCTGCATAATTGGGAATGATAGTTTCACCAAGCGTCCAGCTTATTGCAATTGAAAGATCAGGGGCAGAATTATCACCGCCGGCACTTGCTATTACTTCCTGCTTAACCTGTGCACCTGTATATAAAGTAACCAGTGAAACGAAAAGAATAAGAATAATGCGCTTCATATATGGATATTTTGACAATCAGTTTAAAGTACACGTAAAAATATACTAAAATCAAACAAAAAACAATATTATTCTGTTCATTTTCATCAGTGACAGAAAAAAATAGATGAACTACCGTTTTACTGTGGTGAATAAGTAAATCTAAAAAGTAATCATAATTAATTTCGACTATCACTTCTTCTGCTATTTTTGTGGGTTAATTATTTATGCCCGGGAAAAGAAAAATATGGCACTGGCTGGTTCTCGCTGTTTTATCATTAATATGGGGAACCAGCTATATATTAATGAAAAAGGGGCTGGAATCATTTTCGACGTGCCAGGTTGCCTCCCTCAGAGTTTTAATTTCGTTCATTTGCCTCCTGCCTGCAGCAATTCGTCATATAAAAAAGCTCAATAAGGATAATATCCTTTCAATTCTGATCATCGGTTTCTTTGGGAGCGGCATCCCTGCTTTCCTGTTTCCGCTTGCACAGACAAGGATAGACAGCTCAGTCGCCGGAATGCTCAACTCATTAAGCCCTGTCTTTACCTTAATAATAGGGATCACATTGTATAAAAGACAGGCTATCAGATCTCAGATTGCCGGTGTTTTTCTTGGTTTACTTGGTGCCATAGGACTGTTGTATAGCGGATCATTCACATTTAATTATTACGGATTATTTGTTGTTCTGGCTACACTGCTTTATGGAATCAGCTCAAATGAAGTAAGTAAAGTCCAGGGACTTAACGGATTACAAATTACCTCACTGGCTTTCTTTGTACTTGGCCCCTTTGCCTTGATTTTGCTCTTATTCACTGATTTCCATGCTGCTATGGCGACAGAGCACTGGCTCAGGAACCTTGGCTTTATTGCCATTCTTTCAATTTTCGGCAGCTCAATTTCACTGGTGCTCTTTTACATTCTTATAAAAGATACATCACCTGTTTTTGCATCAATGACAACTTATTTTATACCCATTATTGCAACTCTATGGGGACTATCTGATAACGAGCATCTTACATCTTCAATGTTAATTTCGGTATTATTGATTCTTGGAGGTGTTTATTTAATTAACCGGCCCGGCCTCTTAAAAAAACCTGAGAAAAGTACTTAAATGAACAAGTATCTACTTGTTATACTGTCAGTTACTGGTGGGATTCTTTCCGGACTGGCATGGAGCAGCTGGTGTACGGGACTCATTCTGCTGGTTGCTTTTGTCCCGTTTTTCCTGATTGAAAATCACTTTTTCGAAAATCAGGGAAAGTATGGCCAGGATGCCTTTTTTATTTATATTCTTATAGGTTTTATAATTTTCAATACAATTTCCCTGGGATGGATAAGAGCGGTAAGTATTGTTACAGCTGTCAGCATAATAATATGCATGTCTGTTTTAATGTCTTTTATTGTGTGGCTTGCACATATTGTACGGAAAAAGGCCGGAAATATACCTGGATCAATAGCTCTGATATCCTTCTGGCTTGCATTTGAATTTCTTTCTCTTAACAGCATGTATCTTTCACCCTGGGTTAACATTGGCAATGGACTTGCAAAAGATATATTATTCATCCAATGGTACGAAGCAACGGGTGTAGCAGGAGGGACACTCTGGATATTGTTATCCAACCTTCTGTTATCTCTTGCTCTCGTCAATTCAGTGAAAAATAAAAGAAGGGCATACACCCTGATCTGGCTTGCAGTGATTATTATCCCATCAATAATCTCATTGACAAGATATTACACTATAAAAGAATCAGAGACCAATAAAAATGAAGTTGTAATTATTCAACCAAATATTGATCCTTATACAGAAAAATTTTCTGTTCCTTTTGATATTCAGCTAAAGAAGGTCCTTACTATGGCAGAAGATTCAGTAACAGAAAAAACATGCTGGCTGATAACCCCTGAAACTACAGTGGATGATCCCATTAACGAGGAGGATCTTGCTAACAATAAGTACATCAAATCATTCGGGAATTTTGCATTGGAACATCCCGGAACCAGCATTATTTCGGGGCTGGTAAGCTTTCGGTTGTACTCAGGTTTAAAAGATGCTCCGACAAACAGTGCAAGAAAGATCGATTCAACAGGTTTCTATTATGATCATTTCAATTCAGCTTTTAAAATTGATACGGGTGAAGCTATCGTGATATATCATAAATCAAAGCTGGTGACTGGAATTGAAACACAATTTTCTTCAGGACTTGGCAGGCTGGCAAATAAAATTTTGCCTGATCTCGGTGGTACAAAATGGGGATATGGCGCCCAGGAAGAACGAACCTGCTTTGAACATCCTGTCACGAAACAGGTCATTGCCCCAATAATCTGTTTTGAGTCTGTTTTCGGAAATTATGTTGCCGATTATGTAAGAAAAGGAGCTGAAGCTTTGATCATCATAACTAACGATGGCTGGTGGAAAAATACGAATGGTTATAAGCAGCACCTTTCCTATGCTTCGATAAGAGCTATCGAAACAAGAAGGCCGGTTGCAAGAGCAGCGAATACCGGCGTTTCGTGTATAATTGATATCCGGGGCCGGCGAACACTTGAATCAAACTGGTGGACCAGCACAGCATTAAAGGGTGAAATCAGTTCTGAAACGGTCCGGACTCCTTATGTCCTTTATGGTGATTATATAATGAAATTCTTTTCAGCGGTAAGTGTGATGGTTCTGCTTTATGTATTTATTGCACTACCTTTAAGAAAAAAAATCAGATTTCTGCATTAAAAAAATGCAACCCTTAAATCATTCTTTTGTCTTTATTAACTGGTAAGAGATCATGGTGGATTTTTCGGACTTAAATATTCATGCTTCTTTGATTGAGGAATGCAGGAGAGGAAGCAGTAAAGCGCAGTTCAGGCTTTATAATCAATATTCAAAAGCGATGTACAATCTGGCTTACAGAATGATGAATAGCAGGGAAGATGCGGAGGATTTACTCCAGGAGGCATTTCTTGACTGTTTCAGAAACATTAAATCCTTCAGATTTGAATCGACATTCGGGGCATGGCTTAAAAGTATCCTTGTAAACAAATGCATTAATCAGCTCAGAAAGAAGAAGGTAGAACTCGTCCTTCAGGAAACTGTTCCTGTTGAAATTGTGGAAGAGGAACAGGAAACGATTTACAATACTGACAAAATATTCAAAGGGATTGAACAGCTGCCTGATGGTTACCGGATTATCTTAACTCTCTATCTGCTTGAGGGTTACGATCACACAGAAATTGCACAGATACTTGGGATCTCCGAATCAACATCAAAATCCCAGTATTCACGTGCAAAAGAAAAATTAAGAAGCATCTTGTTAAAAAAACAGATAAATGGATAAGCTTGAAGAATATATCAGGAAAAACAGGGAGGAGCTTGATAAAAATATTCCCTCTCCGGATTTATGGAATGGCATCAGTAAAGATTTGCACAGGAGGAGGTTAACTAAGATAAAATGGCTTTCGGCCGCAGCAATGATTGTTGTCATCTTTTCCACGGCTGCACTGTTCTATGTGGGTGAGAACAGTCGAAACAATATCTTACGCAGCAGAGATATAAATGCATTTATGATAAAAGCCAATCCTCAGCTCGTAGAGACTGAAGTTTATTATAACAACCTTGTCAATAATCTTTACAGTGAAGCCTCTCCCCTGCTTTCCAGACATCCTGATCTTAAAAATGAGCTTTTTAATGACTTCTCCCAGATCGACAGTATCTGTGCCGATATTAAAAAAGATCTGAAAGATAATGTTGATAACCAGGAAGTTATTGAAGCATTGATTAATAATTACAGGATAAAAATCCAAATCCTTGAAGATATGCTTGTCGTGTTAAAACAAAATGAAAATAATCCGCAAAAAAGCAACAGCCATGAATTATAAATTATTTCTCACCATTCTGATATCCCTGTTTTTTTCTGAACTTATTTCCGGACAGTCATTTAATGAAAAAAGAGTTATTCACAAGTCTTTTCCGGCAAATAAAGAAAAGACCCTTGAAGTAAACAACAAATACGGGACTATTCATATCACACCCTGGGAAAAAGATTCGGTATCAATCAGGGCTGAAATCGAGGCTTTTGCCTCTGACCTTGACAGGTTGCATAATATGTTCCACGGAATAGAAGTCAATATTTCGGAAACTAGTTTTATGGTCAGGGCAGAAACTGAGTTTACTCAAAATATCTATATTCTTTTCGAGGAATTCAAAGGCATCACAAAGAATATGATACCTTATAATTCAAAAATCCAGATTAATTATTATATAGATGCACCGGAATATCTGGATATGAGAATAACGAACAAATATGGCGACGTCTATATGGAAAATAATTCCGGAACATTTACCCTGAATCTTTCAAACGGGTCTTTCAAAGCAAATTCACTGAATGAAACAGGTGGAATAGATCTTACCTTTTGCGATGCGACTATTAATAAAATGAATGGCGGGTTTTTTAATACTTCATTTTCAGAGGTGGTAATAGGTGAATCAAAGGACCTCTCAATAACCTCAATTTCTTCCCGTTTCGATCTGAAGAAAACAGGAAAGCTTGATACCAGATCAAAAAGAGACAAGTTTTTTATTGGAACAATCACCTCATTAAAAGGCAACTCATATTTTACTGATTTCAGGATTGATGAGCTTGATAAGGAGATTAACATGGTTACAAAATATGGAAGCCTGAGGGTTGGTCTTCTTACTCCGGATATTGAACTTGTAACAATAAATACAGGTTACTCAGATATTGATCTTACTTTCGATCCTTCGGCATCATATAATCTGGATATCAGGCATTTAAATACCTTCCTCGTATTGCCTGAGAAGAATTCAAAGCTTGAAAAGAAGATTCTCAATGAGGAAGAAAAAGAATATATGACCTACGGTACTGTCGGTAAAAATCCAGGTGATGTTAGAGTAAAGATCGATGCTACCAGGGGCAATATTTATTTAAAATAATTGTCAGGGAACCTTACCATAATTGTGGCATTATTATTGAGATTATCAGATTTTTATAATAATTATTCAAAATCAAGAATACTTTAAATATCACAGAAACGTTAATTAATATCATCACAGCTAAATTGAAAAGAAATGAAAAAAATAGTCATAATTTCCGCTTTATTGATTCTAGTCACCGCATCCCAGGCACAGGATACGATATTTCAATATTACAAGGGTAAAGAGATTAAGACCCTTCTTGGATCCGGTAAACCCGGAGGGAGATACAGCTCAATTTCATTAGGCTACTCAATTATAAATGATAAACAGGCTCTTGTTTTCGGTCATAAGATTTCATGGCTGGTTGGCCACTCTATGGGAATCGGGATGGGGATAAACGGATTTATTAATGAAAACCATCACGTGGAAGAAATTGACAAGAATGGATTTCTGCTTGGTGGTTATGGAGGCTTCTGCATTGAGCCAGTTGTTCTTCCAAGCTTCCCGGTACATATATCTTTCCCGACATTGTTTGGGGTTGGTGGTGTAGCATTACGCACTGATGAAAAAGACAGAGAGATCGGAGACCCGATCTTTGAGGATTCCGAAGCATTTCTTATTCTTGAGCCGGGAGCAGATATCGACCTTAACCTTACAAAATCTTTTCGCCTTGGTGTCGGAGTTTCATACCGATTCACTTCACCTTTTGAATTAAGCTCTTCTGAAGATTATAGAATTGATGTGAAGCAGCTGAGAACTCTCACTTTTAAATTAACATTGAAGTTTGGGAGGTTCTGAAAAATAACTATTGATTTTTAAAACTAGCAAACCCTTCATCCAACCACTTTTTATACTCCTCGATATTTAAATTGGTTGGCATCGGTTTGTTCAGAGAATTACCATTGTAATCGGCAATAACATAAAGAGGAAGGGCATTGGTATTATATCTGGATATTTCAATGTCTTCATTTTGTTTTCCAATGGTTTTTTTCTGCTTCCTGTCAAGAGTAGAAATAAACCATTCATTTTCAGGAAGTTGTGTTCTGTCGTCAACATATAATGAGATAATCACAAAATTCTCTCTGAGTCTTTTCAGTATTTCAGGATCAGACCAGACTTTTGCATCCATCAGCTTACAGTTGGCACAGGCGTGCCCTTTAAAATCAAGAAGTGCAGGTTTCCCCTGCTCTTTTGCACAGGCAAGTCCCTGTTTGAAATCGTAATACCCTTTTAATCCGAATGGCATTTCAAATTTATCATCATACTTTGGTTCAGCACATAGCTGGCTTACATTAACAACCTGAACCGATGAAGTGGAATTATTATTGTTCTCAGTGAATGCCTGCTTTTTATAGAACCACGATGTTTCCTGCGCTGGTAAAAAAACTGAGAGTCCTTTTAGAGGAGCACCAAAAAGCCCGGGTATAAGGTAAACAACAAAAGTGAACACAATGACTATTAAGAAAAATCTGAAAGTGCCTATATGTGACAGATCGCTGTCGTGTGCAAATTTTATTTTCCCCATCAGGTAAAATCCCAGTAATGAGAAAAGTACAATCCATATTGCAAGGAAAAGGTCTCTCGACAGGAGATTTAATGAATAAACACTGTCGATAGTCATAAGGAACTTAATGCTGAATGCAAGCATAATAAATCCGAGAACAATTTTTATAGAATTGAGCCATCCGCCTGAATGAGGCATTTTGTTTAAAATTGAAGGGAAAAGTGCCAGGATTGTAAAAGGGAGTGCAAATGCCAGACCAAATCCAAACATTCCGACTGCGGGTCTCAGGACATCTCCTCTGGCAGCTTCAACAAGCAGGGCACCAACAATCGGGCCTGTACATGAAAATGATATAATCACTGTGGTCAGACCCATGAAAAATGCGGCAAAAGCTCCTCCTTTATCGACTTTTGAATCGGTGGAGGTGACCCATTTATTTGGAAGCATAATTTCAAAAGCACCAAAGAATGAAATTGCAAAAATCAAGAATAAAGCAAAGAATATTAAATTAGGTAACCAATGGGTACTGAGTGTATTGGCGAATCCTGCTCCGGCGCTTGTAAGAGAAACAATAATGCCCAGCAAAGAATATATCAGAATGATAGAAATTCCAAAGATGATCGCTTTTATGATGGATTTGCTTCTGTTTTCTGATCCCTGTGAAAAGAAGGCTACGGTCATTGGTATCATCGGGAAGACACAAGGTGTGAGAATACCTGCAAAACCTGCGATCATGGAAAGCAGAAAGAATACAAATAATCCTTTTTGAGGGGTTTTGCCGATTGATACGGATCCCGGCTCACTCTGTGCTGTAATTGTCTGTTCTTTAGTATTATCCTGAATCTTTATTTCAAATTCCACATCTTTAGGAGGTGAGCAGGTAGCATTGTTACATGACATAAAATTCACTAAACCTGTAACCGAAAATGAAGGAGATTTTCCAATTATTTTTTGTCTGAACTCAGCTTTTCCGCTGAAGGACTTTATCTTGAATCCGAAAGCTTCATCTAATTTCTCTTCCGGGGTTGTTACTTCAAAAGGGGTTCCCTCCAGGGAATATGCAGAAACCGTATCGAAAGCAAAAGAGGTCGGAATAGGTCCTCCTTTCGGGATATCCATTGCATATATATGAGAGCCTTCTTCAATGGTGGCTGTAAAAACCAGGTCGTACAGATTATCTCCTTTTTTCTCATAGGTAAAATTCCATGATACCGGATCATATATCTGAGCCTGCATTGAGAGCGCAATAAGGTTGAAGATCAGGATGAATAAAGTTTTCTTCTTCATAAAATCAGTATTTCACGTCACAAAAGTAATAAAAGTTATAAAAATTTCAGAGGGGGCACCAGTAAAGGAAAACCACTATGCTAAATCGATCTCATTATCGTACCTGTCGTAGAAATGGTACTCGAGCATGTGGTATGATGTAACTGCCTGAACTTTAAGTATTATCTTATATTTAAAATCCCATTTACGGCAGACAGGAAAAAATCCTTTTTTAAGGTAAGATGCGACGAATGGATGAACATTGAGAATCAGTTTTCTGGTTTTTATTTTATCGACAATAAAAGCAAGGCTTCTTTCCAGTTCGTCAGTAAACAGAATTGTTGGTCTGGTTTCGCCTGTACCTTTGCAGACAGGACATTTTTCATCTGTGATGATATTCATTTCAGGTCTGACTCTCTGCCTTGTAATTTGCATCAGCCCGAATTTTGTAAGAGGGAGGATGTTGTGTTTTGTCCTGTCGTTTGCCATCAGCTCTTTCATTTTATCGTACAGGATCTGTTTATTTTCAGAAGATTGCATATCGATAAAATCGATTACAATTATTCCACCCATATCTCTTAACCGGATCTGCCGGGCGACTTCATTAGCAGCTTCCACATTGACTTCCAGTGCATTTGAATCCTGGTCGTTTCCTTTCCTGGCCCGGTTGCCGCTGTTAACATCGATTACATGAAGGGCTTCTGTATGGTCAATTATCAGGTAAGCCCCATGCTTGAATGAAACTGTTTTTCCGAAGAGGGCTTTAATCTGCTTGTTTACACCAAAATGGTCAAAGATTGGAATAGTTCCCTTATAAACCTTGACTATTTTAGATTTTTCAGGAGCTATTTCCTTGATATACTTGCGGATATCGTCAGCCAGTGAAGGGTCATTAATATGAATGCTGTTAAAGGTTACGTTCAGCATATCACGCAGGATTGTTGTCGTCCTGTTTAATTCTCCGATAAATAGTTTTGGCGATTTAATCTCTTTCTTTACTGAAGAAAATGCAGATTCCCATTTTCTCACAAGGTCTCTGAGTTCAGCATCGAGGGTTGTAACCTTTTTACCTTCTGCAGCAGTTCTTACAATTATCCCGTAATTCCGGGGTTTTATGCTCTGCAGAATTGTTTTAAGCCGGTTTTTTTCCTCAATATTTTCAATTTTTGATGAAACTGAAACTTTATCAGAATGAGGAATCAGTACAAGGTTCCTACCTGCTAGTGATATTTCTGATGAGAGTCTGGGGCCTTTTGTCGAAATAGGTTCTTTTGTGATCTGAACGATAACAGTCTGTCCCTGAGTAAGAACATCGGTTATTTTGCCATCCTTGTTAATATCGGGTTCGGGCTTGAATTTATGAACAGGAGCAACTCTCCCCTGTTTCTGAAGTGCAGTGGAATAATATTTATGTTGGGTCCGGAATTGAGCACCAAGGTCGAGGTAATGCAGGAATGCATCACGTTCATAGCCAACATTAATAAATGCAGCATTCAGCCCGGGCATAATCTTTTTTACTTTTCCAAGATAAATATCCCCTACTGAAAACCTGATATTACGTTTTTCCTTGTTTAGCTCAATTAACTGATTGTCTTCCAACAATGCCAAAGAAACCTCGGAATCACCTGCATCAATGATCAGATCCTTATTTGCCACTTCCTATATTAATCAGAATTAATATATTATCAACTATCCGACAGCTATATACAACAAACCTAAAGATCATCGGACCTTTAGGTTTATTTATTCAGTTAAGACCACCCAATGATCTGCTTCTTCTTCTTATGTCTGTTCTTCCTCAAACGTTTCTTACGTTTGTGGGTGGCCATCTTATGTCTTTTTCTTTTTTTACCGCTTGGCATAAAGGACTACTTCTTAACGTGTGATTTAACTTTGGTGATAAATGATTTTGCCGGTTTAAAAGCTGGAATGTTATGTGCAGGAATAATAATTGTAGTATTCTTTGAAATATTCCGTGCAGTTTTCTTTGCTCTTTTCTTTACAATGAAGCTTCCGAAACCTCTGAGATAAACGTTATTACCAGTTACCATCGAATGCTTTATAGTTTCCATTAAGGCTTCTACAGTTTTCTGTACTGTTACCTTTTCAATACCAGTGTTCTTGGCAATTTCATTAACAATGTCTGCTTTAGTCATTTTACTTGAAGTTTAAAATTCAACAAATTATTTTGAGTATTCGTTTTTTCAACCCTGCAAATATAAAAATATTATTTGTTTAAATTGAAACACTAATATAATAATTTTTTTTAAAAATATTTTATTATTGCCTTAAATACAGTGAAATAGCAAATTTCTCCAGTAGTTGTCACCTGAAAGAAACTGACTGGAAGTATCGGCTGCTAGCTGGTTAGCGAAATTATAAAACACTGATAATGTGGATCTTTACCAATAAATCCTGCAATGATTGTTTAAAGCGGTTTTTTTCTTAACTTTACAGTCCTGTGTTGCATTAATTACTAATTATATAACTATATGTCTATCAATAAAGTTATACTTGTCGGGAATGTCGGGAAAGACCCTGTTATCAGATATTTTGACAAAGGTGTTGTTAAAGCAACCTTTCCTCTTGCTACCAGCGAAACTTATACTAACCAGCAGGGAGAAACAATAACTTCAACAGAATGGCATAATATTGTTTTATGGCGGGCACTGGCAGAGGTTGCTGAAAAAACAATCAAAAAGGGTTCTCAGGTCTATATTGTCGGTAAAATTAAAACCAGGTCGTACGTCGATAAGGATGGAAATAACAAGTATATCACTGAGATACTGGCTGATACTTTAATGGTGCTTGAGAAAAAACAGGGACAGAGCAGCTATTCCGTCCAGTCTGACAGTAACAAGAATGATCTTCAGGCTAAAGGGAGTGCATCCGAAATCAATGAACCTAGTCCATCTTACCAGGCATCTGCTGAAAACTCTAAAGCCGGTAAAGGTAATATAAGCTCTGAGGAATCCGGACCTCTAAATAACGGATCCTTTTCTGGACAGAATGAGGATGATCTGCCCTTCTAGGTTGTCTTATTAAAAGCAATTCAGTTGGAACCGGGGTATGCAATTTCATATTTTGTGCTTCTTTCAGGGGTCATTGTCAAAAGTCCTGATCTTAAGGTAATTATCGGATTAATAATTCTCGTTGCTCTCCTTTTCGGATCAGCACTTATGTCTGCATCAGAGGTAGCCTATTTTTCTTTCAGACCCGAGGATATTGAAAACTTCAAAATTAACAGAAGTAAAAAATCCCGGACGGTCCTGAAGCTATATAACAAACCCGAAAAGCTTCTCAGCACCATTCTTGTCGCAAACAATACAATTAATATAGCATTTGTATTATTGTCTGCTTTTGTAGGTCCAAAATTATTCAAAATCAGCCCTGAAAATGTAATTGGATATATATGGGAAGCTGCAGTTATTACCGTCCTCCTTCTCTTCTTTGGCGAAATAATGCCAAAGGTTTATGCATCGAAGAATAATGTTTCTATGGCAATCTTCATGGCATTCCCGCTTGTATTTCTTGAAAAAATCTTCAGTCCTGTAACATCGCTGCTGATTCTCTCTTCCAATTTTGTGAAGAAAAGAACAGGCACTCACAGGTCAAATATAAGCATGGACGATCTTTCCGATGCACTTGAGCTTGCTTCGGATGAGCTAGATGAAGATGAAAAAATTCTCAAGGGTATCGTGAACTTCGGCAATATTAACGTAAGCGCAATAATGTGTCCGAGAATTGATGTGACAGCTGTTGATATAAATTCAGGATTCAGCCAGATAATACCTGTCATTATTAGTTCAGGATTTTCAAGAATACCTGTTTATTCAGAATCATTTGATAATGTCAAAGGGATTTTATATGCCAAGGACGTTCTTCCTTATATGAACAATCCTGACAGTTTCAAATGGCAATCACTTCTAAGACAGCCATATTTTGTTCCGGAAACAAAAAAAATCAACGACCTTCTGAAAGAATTCCAGATTAAGAAGAACCACATGGCTATTGTCATTGATGAGTACGGCGGAACATCAGGAATTATAACTCTTGAAGATATTCTGGAAGAGATTGTCGGTGAAATAACCGACGAAAGCGATGAAGATGAAGTACTTTACAGAAAAGTGGACGATAAAACATACATTTTCGAGGGCAAAATCTTATTAAATGATTTTAATAAAATCCTTGGAAATGAAGAAGATCCATTTGCTTTTGTGAGAGGAGAATCGGAGACTCTTGCCGGCCTGATTCTTGAGCTTACAGGCGAGATACCTAAAAAAGATCAAACCCTGAGATACGGAAATTATACATTCATGGTTGAATCAGCTGACAGGAGAAGAATTAAGGAGGTTCGTGTCGAAATAAATGAAAAAAATGTTAATCCTGAAAAAGAATAGTCTTTTAATTATGGTGACTTCCCTGTTATTTTTTTACAGTTGCAGGGACATAGCAGTTCCTAAACCAAAAGGTTATTTTCGTATCGACCTGCCTTCCAAGGAGTATATCTTATTCAAAGGTGTCGATTCACTGTCACTCCATCTGCCTTTATCTTTTGAATATCCGCTGTATGGGAAGATATCATTCGAAGATGATGCAAACCCGGAACCAGGCTGGTTTAACATTGATTTCCCTTTTTGCAAAGCCAGAATTTACCTGACATATAAAAATATCAGAAATAACCTGGCTGGTTTAATGGAAGAGACATACAAAATGAATGTAAAAAATCATATATCAAAAGCCGATGCAATTAATGAAATGTTAATCAATGATCCTGACCGTAAAGTATATGGTATCTTGTATGATCTTAAAGGGAATACAGCCACTGCTGTTCAGTTTTTTGTAACTGACAGCACGAAGCATTTTTTAAGAGGATCGTTATACTTTTCTGCAGTGCCGAATCCCGATTCACTGGCACCGGTAAATGAGTTTTTCAGGGAAGACATCATTCATATGATTGAAACCCTTAAATGGAAGAAAGAATAAAATAATATCTCATTAATGGGTTGTATTTCAAAACATTATCTGAATGAAACTACCATCCTCGGCGTTTGGAAGATAGAAGAAGATATTAAAACTCTTCTTGAAATGGTTGTTTTGGATAATGGTGACAAAAAGAAATATAAAGGATTTGCAAGTACTTCCCGCAGGCTGGAATTTCTTAGTGTAAGAGCATTGCTTGCAGAATTGCTCGGTAAGGATACCAAGATAGTTTACAATAAAAATAATAAGCCATTCCTGAAAGATGGCTCAAGATTTATAAGTATTTCTCATTCACATAAGCTTACAGCAATTCTTTGCAGTACAGACGAAAAGGTCGGGATTGATCTCGAATATATGAGCTCGAACATCAATGCCTTTGCATTTAAGTTTCTTAACAGGAAAGAAAAAGTGACAAAATCCTCTGAAGACCGGAAATATCATCTCTACATTCACTGGTGCGCTAAAGAATCTCTTTATAAGATATGTGATAAAGAAGGAATCAGCATAAAGAAGAATATAACAATTGAACCGTTTGAAGTCAGGGAATCGGGAGAAATAAAAGGAAGCGTTCATACTCAAAAGATTAATGAGACCTTCGATCTCTTTTATTCCAGATATGACAATTATGCAATAGTGTGGACAAAAAAGAACTATGGAAACAAATAACTTCCCCGGGGAAAAAAGCATTGCATTGCTGCTTGATCCTGATACAGTCAGGAGCGAATCTCTGCCTGAAATTTTAAAAGTAGCCGTTGAATCGAAGACTGACTTTATTATGACTGGCGGGAGCTTAACTTTCAGCAGTATTGATGATTTGATAAATTCAGTCCGTCAGTATTGTTCTATACCGGTGGTTCTTTTCCCGGGCAATCTTTTACAATTAAGTCAGAATGCAGATCTCGTTCTGCTTCTTTCTCTTATTTCGGGAAGAAATCCTGAACTGCTGATAGGTAACCATGTGATAGCTGCACCCTATCTTAAGAATATCAGAAAAAAACTGATATCAGTCGGGTACATTTTAGTAAGCTGCGGTTCAAAAACATCTGTAGAATATATTAGTCAAACCGAAGCAATTCCTTTTAATAAACCTGAGATTGTTGTTGCCACGGCGATGGCCGGTGAAATGCTGGGGCTGGGTATGATTTACCTTGAAGCCGGGAGCGGTGCATCAAATCACATCCCAACAACAATTATTGAAGCTGTCAGGGAAAATATTTCAGTCCCGTTAGCTGTCGGAGGCGGAATCCGGAACAAAAAAGAGGTTGAGAAAATTTTTAATGCCGGAGCAAATCTTATAATTCTTGGCAATGGCTGTGAAAAAGATCCGAACCTCCTGGCTGAAGCCTGTAAAGTCAGGGATACTTTTAGAAAGAAATAGCCTGAATTATTAATAAGATTCTTCCCTAGATTCAAATCCTTCGTGTTCTTCGTGATTTTCCTTTGTGTCCTTTGTGGTTAAGAAAAAAAAGATTTAACCACAAAGAGCACAAAGTTCACGCTAAGAGCACAAAGGATTATCTAAATAATTCAAACATCGGTTCGCCGGTACATCCATTAGGATATGGAATCTTGCAAAGCGAGGAAAGAGTTGCTGCAATATCAGTCATATTCACCTTTCGCGTAACCGAAGCCCTGTTAACACTCCAACCGTACCATATCAAAGGTACATGAGAATCATATTCATAAGGTGAATTATGGCTTGTGACATAACTGCTTTCTTTTTCAACCCAGCCTGAATTAAGTACAATAATGACATCGCCCGATCTCTGCGGATTAAAATTATTAATGATCTTTTTCAGATTTCCGTTCCCGAAATCATTTGCTTCAAAAGCTGAATACGGGTATGCCGCTGCAACACCGGAAAACTGCACCAGAAATCTTGCCACCTTTTTCTGTATTTCTTCAAGAGGGATTTTTGCATCCTCAATCAATGTCCTGTTAAGAAACAGCTGTTTCTCTGAATATCCCTTAATCCATTCACCATCGCCATAACTTGCCTTAAGATAGCTCTTTAGCAGATAGATTGCCTGATCCTGTTTGAAAATACCTGCCGGAATACGGATACTTTCCAGAACACCGGGTATTTCAGATATACCATGTGCAGAAGTAAAATAAACCAGTATATTTTTCTTGCCCATAGTCTCATTCAGGTATTTCAGCAGATCTTCAATATCTTTATCAAGCCTGAAAATCGCATCTGCCATTTCAAACGATGATGGCCCGAATCTGTGCCCTATATAATCTGTCGCAGAGTAACATACCGACAGAAAATCAGTTACATCATCTTTCCCCAGCTCCTCCTTTTCAATGAGCCTTTTCGCAAATTCTGTTGTAACAGTATTCCCAAAAGGCGTTTCCCTGAGAAACGAATAATCACGATCAGTCGCAGTCTTACCCCTGGTACTGAGCTTCTTTAAATCATACGGAAAATAATTCTTCCCGTTGAAACCTGCTTCAAACTTGTTGGTATCAGAGATGCAATCATAATAATCCTGGTAAGGTCTTAACAAAGTCCATGAATTGGCAAGATATTTTTCAGGGTAGTTTAAAGCATTAAAATCGTTTACCCACGATGGCAGAGAATCAATATAATAAGAGCTTGTCATCCAGGTTCCCGTTGTATTGTCATACCAGTATGCAGCATCAGCTGCATGACCTGCTGAGAAAATTGCAGAATTTTCTTTCAATCCGACAGCAAAAACTTTTGACTTCCTGTTAGTAGCCATTTTAAGCTCGTCGGAGAATGTTGAAACCTGAAGATTCACTGGTGAATGCAGTCCTGATTCGTAACTGCCGCCCACCGGATTAACTGACACATCCTTAGTACAATAGATTTGTTCGTTCTTCAGTGGCAGGTACCAGCTATCAGATGTTATTCCATGAAGCGAGGGTTCAGCACCTGTTGATATGGTAGTATGACCGGGAGCGGATTGTGTCAGCATATACTGGAAGGAAGCATTCTGAAAAAACGTTCCTTCGTTTAACAGCTTCCTTATACCGTTTTCACAAAACCTGCTGCGGAATTTTTCAAGCTGATCGTACCTGAACTGTTCAACAACAATACCAATAATAAGCTTTGGCTTCTCAGGAGGAAGATATGCTCCCTGCCCCATTACACCAGTAAAACTAAATGTTGATAAAAGAATC
>JAPLEC010000176.1 GCA_026391515.1 Bacteroidia bacterium
TTCAATTGACCACTTTTCAAAATCTTGGTCTGCTTGTAAAACTTAAAACCTATATTTCAAACTGGTCTTATGCGAAAAAATTTTTTAAAGATATCCATCTTTTGATGGCATATACTTTTCAGAATATTTATGTTGGACAGAGTCCCTTTAATTCTCCGGCACTTTTTTCGATGATACCTGCTGCCGAGCTTACCGAAGGATCCTTTTTCCCAAAAGGAGGGATGTTTTCAATTGTAGAGAAACTATTTTCGGCTGCACAAAGCGCTGGTGTTAAATTTCATTTTAACTCAGATGTTTCCAAAATTGAGATCAAAGAAAAAAAAGCTGAAGGGATTGTTCTGGAAGATGGGACTGAAATAAAAGCTGATATCATTGTTGCCAATGCTGACCTGCCTTTTGTTTATCGCAAATTATTGCCTGATATAAGAAAATCTGCCCGTATTGACCGGATGAAATATTCATGCAGCGCTATCTGTTTTCACTGGGGTCTGGACAAAGTCTATCCGCAACTCGGTCATCATAATGTGTTTCTTTCCGATAACTTCAAAGATGGACTCGACCGTATCTTCATTGATAAAAGTGTCAATGACAGGCCAACCTTCTATGTTCATGCGCCTGTCAGAACCGATCCCGAAGCTGCTCCACGGAACCACGATACATTATCAGTTATAGTTGGCACCGGACATGTGGATAAATCGAAAAAACAGGATTGGGATGAACTGAAGCAGAAAACCCGTAATGCCGTAATTGAACGACTTAAGCGCTTCGGGCTGGAAGATATTGATGAACATATTAAGTTAGAAATATGCCTTACTCCGGAAAACTGGGAAAGCACATGCAACATTTCCAGAGGTTCTGTTTTCGGCAGCCTTGGTCATAACATGCAGCAAATGGGATATTTCCGTCCACATAATCGGCATGACAGGTATCATAATTTATATTTTGTCGGAGGTTGCACTCATCCTGGAAACGGAATTCCAAATATTCTTATGTCAGCAAAGCTTGTAACAGAAAGAATTATGTCGGGAAAATAATTTAGCTTAGCATAATCAATACGAAGATGATTAATGAACTCACAAAGAGAAGAATTTCTCAGAATATTTGATTCAATAGATTTTAAAAAAATAAAAGATCATCCCAATATTCTGATTGCTGCAAATTTCTGGGAAAAGGACAGATATATTGCAGCAAAAACATGTTATAAATTCATGAGATCAATAGATGATCTTATCGATGATTATAAAGCCTCCAACAAAAAAATTGGTCCTGAAGAAAAACAGGAATTTTTGACGAATGTCAGCAACTGGTTGAAAATGATAGTTGCTTCAGATGGATTTGATCCGGTTCATAAAGAACTGACAGAAACTATTGAAAAATTCAGGATCCCTCTCTGGCCTCTTGAAGCTTTTGCAAAATCAATGGTGTATGATATTAACAATGATGGATTTCCAACACTGAATAATTTTTTCGAATATTCCCAGGGAGCTTCTGTGGCACCAGCCTCTATTTTTGTTCATCTTAATAGTCTGGTCAGAAAAAATGGAATCTATGAAGCTCCGGCATTTAATGTCAGAGAAGCTGCAACTCCTTGTGCTATATTCAGTTACATAGT
>JAPLEC010000073.1 GCA_026391515.1 Bacteroidia bacterium
TTTTTTATTAATAATTGCTTAAATCTCTCAGCCTGGAATATTGCAAGATCTTCATTTTCAACATAAACACCGCCAGAATAGGACTGATAATCCTCGTTAGCCACTATTATTGCCCGGGTATTCTTTCCATACCCTTTTGCAACCAGCATATCTGCTACATTTTCCTGACTATAAAGCTGAACACATAAAAGTAATGAAAATAATACCAGGACTCTTTTCATGATAAAAAGATTAAAGGCACAAATTGAATTAATTTATGATAAAAAACTCATCCCAATGAGTTAATAACTACTGAATTCCCATCAGCTTTTCAAGCTTTTCCTCGTTGAGTTTAAGTTTGTCTTTCAGCTCCTGGCGGACAACTTTTTTAGCTATTTCAAGAGACTGTTTTGTATCGTAGAAAAGTCTGACCTGCACTTCAACTTTATCTTTGCCTATAGGTCTGATAAGTTTAAAGGTCGGATCAACAACTCCAAGTTCCATCGCAATCATATTCTTGGCTGATTGCACAATTTCAGTAACTGAAGCAGCATCCTGGGTTGATAGCTGGGCATTACCTATATTGGCGGAGATAAGTGAGCTCATATTAGTTTGTATCTGTCCTGCAAGCTGTAGCTTTCCAAGCTCTGTTGCCTGCATTTCAGCTGCTGATTTGCTTTCGGCGACAGCATTACCATCGGCATGGATGTATCTTACATTTCCGTTATCATCCTCTGCAACCTCTTTCATCCAGGCATTTTCAATTATTTTGGGTAGAGGAAGTGAACCAGGGGCTACATCCCATCCGTCTTTTTCTAACTGTCGTGCTTCTTTTCTGGCTTCCCTGATGGCTTTATCTTTCAGTTCAGCTCTTAACTGTTTGGTTGTTTGCTGGGCAATAGCAGAGCCTGCTATTATACAACTTAAAATCACAACGAAGAACTTTTTCATACATTAAGTATTATTTAGTTATTGATATTGAATAGGAATTTATTTATTGTAAAAAAAACTTACTTGACTTTCCAGGTTTTCCATTTGTCACCTAAAAGATCACTTGAAATGTAAACCGGATCTTGCGCATTAACGTTTTCAGTCAAAGCATCAAGCCCGACTTTATTCTTAATGTATTCAAAAAGATCTCCATAAGTCACATTACCTGATGTTTCCTTTAATCTCTTTAGCAGGTAATAAGTAAACAATCCATGTTTTTCTTTTTCTTTAGCCTGAGCGAATTGCTCACCTGTAGCTGCCGAGAAAACTATCATATTACCAGAAACCATATTTCCCTCAGTTTCTGGAGCCATTCTCACTGACCTGGCGGTAACAGGACCCAGATCACGTCCTCCACCACTGAAACATGCATCGAGGAAAACTGTTACTTTATTGGCGCCTGAATTACTCAATTGAGAATAAACATCTGCAAGTTTTATCGCATCGGAGACTTTGTAGGAACTAACATCAACCGGGATAATATAAGGTATTTTTGTTGATTGCTCTGGGAAACCATGACCTGCATAATAAAATATAAGTTCTGCAGAAGGTCCCATATATTTAATAATATCGAGGGTCCTCTGTATTTGTTGTTTCATCCTTGAACATGAAGCATCGGTTACCAGGAACACGAATTTATCCTCAACACAGAGTACCTTTTTTGCATACTCCGCAAACATTATTGCATCATTTCTTGCATAAGGAACATTGGCATCTGCATTAATAGCTTGAGAATAATTCTCGTTTCCAAAAATAAGAGCAACTCTATTAGGATTTTTCGTTGGATTAATGGGAATGTCCCTATCTACATCTGAAATATATGTTGATGTTGTTGCCTGTGCTTGCGGCTGTTGAACTGCAACATTTCCCTGCACTCCCTGTGTAGTCACATTCTTGTTAGAAGCTAACTGCTGTTCTATCAGGATGGTTTTCGAACTTTTACTATTATCAACGTATTTACCAAACCGTTCTGATAATTTAAAAGGCAGGAATATTTGGCTCAATGAGTAGGTTGGTTTAGTTATCAATGTATAAATAACAGGTTTAATTTCTCCTGGAGCCAGATTGCCTACTTCCACAGATTTACTGCCTTCTATAAAAATAATGTCATCAGTCACCGGAAGTAAAAGAGTAACATTTTCGGCGGCACCGGGGCCGGTATTCTGAACGTCTACGGTGACGTTAAATGGCATACCCTTCGTGATAGCATCCCATTTAACATTTGCAATTTTTACCAGCGGTGCCTCGTATGCTTTGACCTGGACAGCTAAAGGAGAGAGAACGATACCATTTCCATTTGCTTCACCAACAGAGACTACCAGAGATGCTGTTGAATTTGTCGTGTTAAGAGAGCTATTTGCCTGTATGTCAAATGTTTTTGTTGTACCTGGCGGCAGAGTTCCGAGTGGTTTTGATTGAAAAATCAGACCAGGGACTCTGTTCTTTTCAGATACTGTGGCCGTAAGATTTAGTGCCGGACCTTCTCCCATATTGCTGATGGTGAAAAATATAGAAAAGCTTTCATTGGCATTTATTAAATTGTTGCCATCTGTATCAATGAACTGAGGAGCATCAGCCTGAAGACGGGGTGGTTTTGTAGTAATATCTTTGTCTTTGATAATACTAACCAGTCCTGGATCTGACTGGCCTGTAATTACATTGGCGTTCCCTGATAGTTTGGAGAGATCTTTTGTAATATTCACAGTCATCGGGGATGATTTGCCTTCTATTATCCCCTGCGTAAATGCAGATATAGAAAGAATTGAAAAGACAATAACCGCAATATATTTTTTCATAATGGGTTATGTTTAAATACTTTGTAAAGTTACAACTTTTCCAGTACCTATTGTTGTTTAATTGATAAAAAACAATATCCCTGACTCATAAATCCGGACTAACCGATTTATTGTCTAAACCATATATTAATAGTCTTTTACAAGCCGGAAACCAATTTTTCTATCGGGTCTGTAAGGATCCTCTCGAACCCGGTCCGCAGACCTGCATTTCACAGCACCGTCATACCAGTTTCCACCGCGGTAAACACGGTCTGGCCCCTTTTCAGGACCTTTTGGATTTGTCTGTTCGGCAGGTGAATAAGGACCAAAGACATCATTGCACCATTCCGATACGTTACCATGCATATCGTACAATCCCCAGGCATTTGGAGGAAACTGGCCGACTTCCATAGTTTTGTCCCGGTTAGTTCCGGCTGGACCTCTGTTGTAAGGTTTGGCACCATTATAATTTGCCTGATCGGTAGTAATGTTATCACCTGTGTAAAAGGGAGTTGTGGTACCTGCCCTGCATGCATATTCCCATTCTGCTTCAGTAGGCAGCCGGCACTTTTTCCATTCTGCGAAAGCTTTTGCATCGTACCAGGTAATGTTCATTATCGGGTGTTTGCCACGGCCCCATCCTGCATCGGGTATTTTCCTTCGTCTAGTAGCATCGCAGAACTCATCATACTCTTCAAATGTTACTTCATATCTACCCATTTTAAATGCCTTCAGTGTTATCTGATGTTCGACTTCATTTCCGCTTGCTCTTCCAACTTCGGAAGTAGAACTGCCCATAGTAAAAGTTCCTTCCTGGATTTCTGCCCAATACGGATCATTCCCAGTATTTACATTGCTGGGTGGTATCTCTACTTTCCTGGTAGCAGCCGGAGATATATTTTGGACATTGGTGCCGCCGCCAATTGGGGTAGCCCGCATTTTAAACGCAACATTCCCCTGAAGGCTCTCCCTTTCCGATAAAACATCCCAGGTGATTGTCTTACCACTTCCTCCGGTAACGCTGTACAAATCACCACTAACCATTGTCAGAGGCGAACCACTATAGGTTTTGCCTCCATCTGTACTGCAAAAAACCTCAATATTATAAGTTTGTCCGGATGGTGTACCAGTGAGACCATAAGTAATAATGATCTTTTTATCAGATTGTTTAAAAGCTACATTTATTGATCCCTGAGAATTAGCATTTAAAAACAAAAATCCTGATACTCCGAGCAGAAAGATATTTCTGCAAATGTTTATAATAGATCTTCTACTCATATTTTAAAGAATTAGTAATACGAAGATAGTAAATAAAAAAAATACAATCAGGTAGTTAATTGCTTTTTTGGATTATAGTGCAACAACTAAATGGCTGAAAAAGGATGAATGGGAGAATTGAAGATGTAATTTTTCAGGAAAGAATTCAAGTAATAATCCATGGAACTTTCCTTGCAAATCCTTTCAATTTAATTAACTTTAATAATCAAAAATTTCTATGTTATGAAAAAGCTAATGATTGTTTTCTTGTTTATTCCGATTCTGGGATTTGCCCAGACAAAAAAGGATATTTTCAATCCTGATGTACCTCT
>JAPLEC010000118.1 GCA_026391515.1 Bacteroidia bacterium
ATTAATTACGAAAAAGTTTATATCGACAAGGCATTAATTAAGAACAGTGATGCAATCCTGAAAACAAGTCGTCCCGATTCGCTGACTGCTATTGAGGAGAACACCTATCAGTATATGGATAAGTTTGGTAAAAAGTTCAGATTTGATTACTGGGCTGAATTGTATCCCAATCTGATAGTTGGTAAAGTGCCGGTAAAATTTATTGATATAGATCTTTTTAATCTTTACAAGAACAATGATTATGAAGGGACCAGGCTGGGGCTGGGGCTGAGCACCAACGATAAATTTTCAGAATTAATATCGGTTGGCGGCTTTGCCGGATACGGCTTCAAAGACAAAAAGTGGAAATACGGAGGTCATCTTATTTTAAATATTGACAGGGAAAAGGAAATAGCATGGAAATTTTCATGGCAGAATAATTTGAAAGAGCCCGGCATGGACCTTCATGAAGATTATAATTTACTTTCGACTAGTGATTATCTCCGGGATTACCTTGCATACCGCATGGATAATTTTATAGAAGCAAAGACCGAATTAAGTTTTCGTCTGACCCGTTTTCTAAGATTTTCAGCTTCACTCAGCGGGAAAGAAATAATGCCAACTTATGAATACCTGTACAAAGGTACGCCATTGACTGACTTCCATGACGATGAAATTCAGATTTCCGCCAGGTTCGCTTTTGGTGAAAAAACGCAAACATTAGGCAGCCATAGAATAGTTTATTACGCCGGAAATCCTGTAATCAATATTATATATAAAAGAGGTGTTGATCTTTTTAACAAAGGATGCTATATTTTTAACCGTGTGGAAGCTACTGTCGACATTACTGCATATAAAGGAAAGCTCGGGCAGTCTGATTTCAGGTTTGCAGGCGGTTATATTGATAAAAGCCTGCCATACAGCCTGTTATTTACCGGTGAAGGAAGCAAAAGCAATTATTTTTTCCTGATAAATAACACATTTCAGACGATGAAACCTTATGAATTTCTTTCTGACAGGTATGTAAATATTTTCTTTTCTCACAATTTTGGTTCACTCCTGTTTGAAAGGCCAAAATTCAAGCCCAAGTTTATAATCATTCATAATACAGGCTTGGGGACTCTGAGAAATGCTTCGGATCATAATATAGATTTTAAAGAAAAAAATAAGGTGTTCCTTGAGTCGGGTCTTTTAATAAATAATATAATCCGGTTTAAGCTTTTTAATATTTATCATATTGGATTTGGCGGTGGAAGCTTCTATCGTTACGGCTATTATAGCAATGCTAAAGTATTTGACAATATGGCATTAAAGTTATCTATTACTTTCACGCTGGAATAATTCACTGTGAGGATTCAATTGCAATTTGAGTATAGGAAGACCAGAAAATTTTATGGAATTTTTCGACAATTGCATCGTCCTAATAAATTCTTTATTTATGGTTTACCAATTGTTCCCAGCTAATAAAAAGAAATTTCTCACTTCGATCAGAATTCCGAATGAATCCGCCAGCTGGCGGAGGAATGAGGAATCTCCATTTCGTCTACGCAAAAAAAGGTACTTGTTATTCGGAATAGATCCGCTAGCGTTCGACTGAGCTCATACTGAAATCCGGTGGAGAAGCGAAGAATCTTTGTAAATGTTTTTAAAATTGCTACTTTAATGTTTGTTATCAATAAAGACTTTAAGTTGAAACCAGCAGTATTAATTATCGCATGCTTATCATTCATTTTTATGAACGGTTATTCTCAGAACCGTATAAATGAATGGGACATTGAGAAAATTACCTCAATACAGTTAGAAAGCAAGGCAAACAATGGCAAAGTTGAGATGATCGAATTTGAGAGAATAAGTGTTATAGATACACTTATCAACTTTCTTAAACTTGTTGATTTTAAGCCAGTTGAAGATATAACTTTAGATAAGAATAAAGTTTTAAATCATTGGATATACAAATTGACATTTCAGGGTCAACATGATCAGATTCTTTTTTGTAAGGATTATGCAACAATAGGAAAGACAATTTTTTCAATAGACAAGAGGGTGATCAAAGATTTAAAAAAACAATTGCAGATTGTAATAAAATTAAGCAAACAAAAGGATGAAGATAACTTTAAAAAAGCAATCCAATTCAGCAAATAAAATTTACTTTGGCTAATACAATTAGTAATTTTATCAAATGAGCATAAATAATTAAAAGCGCATTCATATTATCATTATGGCATGTAAATATTCAGATCAACTAAATACCTGCAGATAATGGAGAAAAAATTTAAAGATATTCAAAACTCCGATTTTCCTGATATTGAGCCAGATAAATTCCAGAAATGGAAAAAAGCAGGAATATCATATAGAAAAAATAGTTCAAGAGCCATTATAATAAGTATCATTTCTTTTATTGCACTCATTCCTATTTCAGGTGTAATTCTTTTCAAATTTGGTCTTAACGCGAAAAATTTTTCGGTTTCTTTTCAGGTCTTTGTAGCACTAGGATGGGTATTAATATTTTTATTCCTATTTACTGGAATAGCGAAGTTTACAGAAGTGATTGCCCCAAAAATAGGCAGGAGGAAGTATTTCCAACTTTCTGAACAATTAGGTATAACAGAAACAATGGTTGAAGGCATTCTGTCAGGCAAAAAGTTAGAATCAATAATTAAAGATGAAGAAGAAAAAGAAATAATCAAAAATGAAGTTGGTAATTTTTTTTCCAGTGGATTCTCCAAAGAAAAAAGTGGAGATTTTAATGGAGCAATAGAAGATTATAGCAAGGCATTAAAAATAAATCCGAACGATATAGAAATGCTTAGTGTCAGAGGAGATTTGAAATTCAAAATTGGAGATTACAGTGGAGCAATAGCAGATTATGACGAGATATTAAAAATTAATCCTGAAATATGGTCTGAAGTAGTTTATATTAATAGCGCAACCGCGAAATATAAACTTGGTGATTACTCCGGAGCAATTGAGGATTCCAACAGGGACTTAGAGAATTTCCCTGACGATGAAGAAGCGTTTTATTTCAGAGCAAAAGCAAAATATAAACTTGGAGACTACAATGGAGCAATTCCCGACTTCACAAAGGCTATTGAACTAGAATCAGAAAATGATTATCTTATTTTTTGCTATAGGGGAAATGCAAAATTCAGACTCGGAGACTTTAATGGAGCTATTACTGACTATACTGAATCAATCGAGATTGATCCTGATTTTTCAGATTCTCATTATAATAGAGGGATTGCAAAAAAAAGAATCAAGGATTACAACGGAGCAGATGTTGATTTTAGCAAAACATTAGAGATTGATTCTGAAAATAAAACGGTTTATTCCAACCAAAGCGATATAAAGGATGATTTTATTGAACGGGATGAAAATGTCGATTCAACCACGAACGAAGATATTAAACCTCAGTTTCAGGATGTCTCTTATAGTAATAAATCAGAAAAGTTATTCAAACATGAATACAAAGAGACTAATGTTGATTATACAAAGGTTAATAATACTGATCCTGAGCAGGGAAACACATTTTTTAACAGACAGAAATTTAAATGGATACTTCTGATTGTAATTGGTGTACTTTTAGTGACTATAGGATTAGTGCTAAGAGTTAAGCAGAAAAAGGAAAGGCTGGGAATCGGGGAGAGTAATAAGAGTATCAAAAATGAGAGCACTAAAGTAGTTGATGAATTGGATAAAACAATTCCAATAGTAAAAGACAGTTTGTTCAATACTGTATCTGAAAAAGCTTATAGCGATTCTATTGCTGAAGGGAAAATGGTTAAAGATATTGATGGTAACATTTACAAAACTGTAACCATTGGTGCACAAGTGTGGCTTGTAAAAAACCTGAAAACAACCAAATACAATGATGGAAAATCTATCCCTTTAGTTACAGACAACACAGCATGGAGTAATCTGACCGCACCTGGCTATTGCTGGTATAATAATACTGAAGCATCCTTTAAAAATCTCTATGGTGCATTATATAACTGGTACTCTGTAAAAACAGGTAAATTATGCCCTACTGGATGGCATGTACCCACTGATGCAGAATGGACGACCTTAACTAATTATTTGACAAACAACCGTTATGGTTATGCTTACGGTGGAAACGCAAACGACATTGCCCGATCAATGGCAGCATCGGGTTGGAATACAAATGCAATTGCAGGTTCAGTAGGCAACTATCAGGAGGGTAACAATATTAGCGGTTTTACAGCTCTTCCTGGTGGCAACCGTCTTAGCATTGGGATATTCACAATGGTTGGTACCTTAGGTATCTGGTATTCTGCTTCAGAGAGCAATTCCACAGACGTATGGATTCGTGAAATAGAAAGTACTGACAGCTTTGTAGGCAGATACGAAGGCAGCAGTAAGAAGAATGGTTATTCTGTCCGCTGTTTGAAGGATTAATTGACTAATAATAATTTTCATCCTTTCCCTGCCTCCGGAAATCAACTCCGGGGGCTTTTCTTAAAAATTAAAATTGACTTTGGTTTAAAAGTGGTGTAACTTTGGTATAGTAAATTCGGATCATGAAATAATTAAGCCATCATCATTTTAAATTAAATAACCATGAAAAAAATTCTTTGTTTGATTTTGTTTCTTGCCAGTGCAATTATCTCCAAAAGCCAGGATGAAGGATATCCAATTTCAAGATTTGCTCTGTCGCTCAATCCACTTGGAGTTGTTCAATTTGGCCCAATCATTAATGCTGAAGCAGGTTTAACCAAAAATCTTGTTTTAAACGCACATGTTCGATTCGCACCTTATGGCGTGTTGTCTTATGTCGTTACTGAATGGCCGGATAAGATAACCGGATTTGCATATGGAGGTGGATTAATCTATTTCTTTGGAGAAAAAAGAAATAAACCATATGTAGGAGTTATATCAGAATATCAGAAAAATAAAGATATCTGGGAAAATTCAGATGAAATTGATAAAGTATTTGTGTTTTTGGTTAACGGTGGATACAGGTTTAGGTTTAAAAGTGGATTTTTTATAAATACGGGCGCTTATCTTGGTTTTGGACATTCTAATTGGGTATGGACAGGTTCTTACACTGAAGAAGGTAGTGAATTTCAACCTGCCGGCCTGGTAGAAGTAACTTTTGGATTTGAGTTTTGATTTTGAAAGCTAAATTTTATCCTTCTGATTTAAAAATGAAAATCAATGATTTATTATTAGCAATTGCAATTTCAACTATCACAATGAGTACTGCAGCTCAGGTTGCTGGTACCTTTGTTGATTCGAGAGATGGCAAAACATATAAAACGGTAAAAATAGGCACGCAGACATGGATGGCTGAGAACCTTGCCTTTAAAGCAAAAAGCGGCTGGTGGATATTCGGCAACTATACGGACATGGCGGCAGACTACGGATACCTGTACGACTGGGAAACAGCAAAAAATGCATGTCCGTCAGGTTGGCATTTACCGTCCGATGACGAATGGACAACATTAACGATTTATCTGGGAGGTGACAGTGTAGCTGGTGGTAAGCTAAAAGAAGAAGGCACAAAGCATTGGATGATGGTTAATACCGGAGCCACTAATGAGAGTGGTTTTACTGCTCTTCCGGGTGGTAACAGATTCATCGGCGGAGGATTCGACTACATTGGTTATACAGGCATCTGGTGGAGTTCCACTGAGAATAAGAATTCTGTCCGCACCATGTACATTTACAATGATTCCAAACGTGTAAGCAGATATTACACCAATAAGCGTTTTGGTTATTCTGTCCGCTGTTTGCAGGACTAAAAAGCATATCCGCTAACACATTCCAATCGGTTGTAAAAATCAAAGCCTCTAATTTACAGAGGCTTTGCGTTTTTATTTGGCTGTGCGGACCTCGTGCCCCGAGGCTTCCGCCCGGGATCGGTCCCACCCGGCAACAAATGATGGGGCAGGCTTTTATTCTGAGATTCCTTCTACTTAATTATCATATTCTGCTTACAGTATTTGTCTATCATTTCTGAAGCTTCATCCGATCCTAGCTCTAAGGCTTTCTTTAAATCCAGACACCCGTCTTCTTTCTTACCCAGCTTAATCAAAGCAATTCCTCTGTTAAAATAAGCCTCTTCAAAATTTGGATTTAGCTCGAGAGCTCTATTGAAGTCGGTAATTGCTTCGTTGTAGGTTTTAAGCTTGTTCTTTGACATTCCTCTGAAACAGTAGGCCGCTGTATCATAAGGATCAAGCTCAATAGCTTTGGTAAAATCGGCAATTGCTCCTTTGTAGTTTTTAAGATCATGTTTTACTAATCCTCTGTTAAAATAAGCTTCTTTAAACTCAGGATCGATCTTAATAGCTTCAGAATAGCATTCCAGTGCAGCATTTAAAGAACTATCGTCATCCATATACTGGTAAATCATATTCCCTGTCGTGAAGAAAGTTAATGCTCCCGGACCCTCATTAGTTTTTTCCTCCTTTGGTTCACTATTGACAGCTTGAACAGGGCTGGCAACAGCCTCAGTTCTAATGGAGTCCTGCGGCATGCTTTTAGCTTCCTCCTTGTTCTCTTTTCCTCTTTGGATGCATCCTTCAGATACCATAAATAATACCGTCAATAGATAAAATGCAATTACTTTAGTAGTAGATTTTTTCATTGATTTCATGATTATTCCTTTTGGTCATATGCAATTTCGGATAAATAATTAACAGATGCAAAAAATAGTTGACTTTGGCTTGAACATTATGTAACTTTGATAAACATTTTATAGATACTCCAAATAAGAGGTAATTATGAATAATAAAAGCAGTAGTATTAATTTCGTGCTATCGTAAATACCTTAACTTAAAATTTATAAGATATGAGTCTCTTAGAAGATAACGAACCGATTGGGCCTATTCTCGGTAAATATTTAGTCGAATATCTCTCCAGGCATCCCAAACTGATTCCAACTTCAGAGAAAATCTCTGTATCAATTCTTGTTATCGGGCTGGTCCTGAATTTCTTCAAGATAGAAAATACTGGTTTTGTCCTGATAACAGGATCAGTTCTAACCGCGTTAACATATTTTCTTTCAGCCTTTCAAAGTGTTGAAACAGGAGAGCTGAAAACTACCGGAATTCTTAATTCAACCGGGTTTATCAATTTCATTTATAAGCTTAGTTTTTTTGCTTTATCATTAACTGCAATAGCTACAATAGGATTTGTATTTAAGACATTCCCATTTATTAAAATGCTTACCACTATAAGTATTATTTCTTTATCTATAGTATTAATTATCAGCATTATAACAAAGATTAATGATCGATCCAAAATTTACAATTCCGTTTTCTATATCAGGATTGTTCCTGCTATTTTACTTTTATACTTTTTATTTACGTTTCATCAAAATTCCAGGGAAAAAGTTACTCAATATTATAATAGCGGGATTGCGAAATATGAAAATTGGGATTTTGACGGAGCATTAGAAGATTTTAACAATGAAATAAAAATTAATCCTGGTAATTCAAAAGCATATTATTATAAAGGGAAAATTAATCCCTCAGAGTCTGGATCATTAGCGGATTTCAGCAAGGCCATAGAAATTAATCCCGACTTCGCTGAAGCATATTATGAAAGAGGGATTTTTAGATTGCACCTGGGCGATTTTGCTGAAGCATATAAGGATTTAACCAAGGCTGAGTCTTATCCTGGTTTTTCATTTCCATATTCTTCAGAAACAAAATATTATCACCTGGCCGATGACTGGAAAACAATATCACGTTATAACGCTCAAATAAAGATAAATCCACGCAATGCAGAGGCATATTTTATGAGAGGATCTTCAAAACATCAAATTTCTGATAACTCCGGAGCAATGGAGGACTTAAACAAGGCAATAGAAATTGATCCTGATTAT
>JAPLEC010000079.1 GCA_026391515.1 Bacteroidia bacterium
TTACACAAACCAGCAAGGAAAAAATTTATTAGAAATAAGGTTATCGCACAGGGCATTGATGATTTATGGCAAATGGATCTGGTGGATATGTCAAAATTTTCGAAATTCAATGAAGGATTTAAGTTTCTTTTAACCTGTATCGACGTTTTTAGTAAATATGCATGGGTAATTCCGCTTCAGAACAAACAAGCTGACACTGTATTAAATGGGTTTAAAGAAATTATGCTTGATAAACGCAGTCCTATAAAAGTACAAACAGATAAGGGAACAGAGTTTATTAATAGAAAATTCAAAAAGTATCTGACTGCAAATAATATTCATCTTTACTCTGTAAATTCAGAACTTAAAGCAAGTGTCGTTGAGAGGTTCAATAGAACAATAAAAGAAAAGATGTTTCGATATTTTACTTTTAAAAATAATTATGAGTACGTTAATATTCTAAAGGCTTTAGTAGAAGCTTACAATAATTCATATCATCGTACGATAAAGATGACGCCAAATGATGTAACGGTAGAGAAAGAGAGTTTTATTCAAGCAGAAATGAATAACAGTCTGGAAGAAAAGGTGATTAAGATTAAGTTGACAATAGGAGACAAGGTTAGGATTTCTAAATTTAAAAATATGTTTGCAAAAGGCTACACACCGAATTGGACACAGGAAGTTTTTACTGTCGACCAAGTTATTCCGCGTTATCCTCCTGTATATAGGATAAAAGACTTGAATGAAGAATTGATAGAGGGGGTTTTTTATGAGGATGAACTTCAGAAAGTTATAAAAGAAGATGATGTTTATAAAATTGATCAAATATTAAAAAGACGTAAAAAGAAAGGATTGTCTGAAATTTTTGTAAGTTGGAAAGGATACCCAGCAAACTTTAATAGCTGGATAAAGGAAAGTGCTATTATTAAATGAGTTTTTACGTGACACTACCAAGTAATTCATCGCGTGATGTCTACCCCGATAATACTTTGACAAAGTTTAGAACAAAGTTACAAAATCCTATACGATTGGAAGGGCTTTACGAAGTTGCTTTGGTAGAGTTAATGTATCCTGTGATATGGAAATATAGAGTTGATGGATCGTTGATATTAAAAAGTAATAAGTTGAAAGCTTCATGCGAAGTAAAGTTTTACGCTTATGAGACACTTGAAACCTTAGTTGAAAATTTGCATGAGTTTTTCCAGACAAGCGATGTTCAAATGGAAATAAGTTATAATACTAAAACTAAAAAGATATATTGTATAATACCTCCTGCATCAACGTTAGAATTCACTAATGGTATAGAAAGAGAATTTGGGTTTAAAGCAAACAATTTCACTGGTATCGAAGGTTTTACTCATATAAGTGATAAACCTATTCGTAATATTATAAACTCCATTGATGCACTATATATCTATTCGGATATAGTAGAATATCAAATTGTAGGTGACATAAACGCACCTCTACTTCAGGTTGTAGCGTCAACTGAGACAAAAACCAATCCATATGTAGATAAAATATATGATTCTCCGCACTATGTCCCTGTTTCACGCACAAACATTGAATCAATAGAGATAGATATTAGATCAGATTTAGGAAAGCCAATTTATTTTCAATCGGGGCGAGTTATGGTTAAGTTACACTTTCGACGAAAACATTTATATTAATGAATTACAAAAAATATTATGAAGATCAGGCTGGTTCTAATTTTCCAGTTTTCCACGGGTATGCTCACCAACGCGGTCATGGATTAGGAGGCATATTCAGAACATTTTATAAGTTTATAATGCCTATTTTTAAAACGCATGCTTTACCTTTTCT
>JAPLEC010000330.1 GCA_026391515.1 Bacteroidia bacterium
GACTCAAAGCTTATAATTCTTGAAAAGGATACTTTCACAGGGACTTCGCGACTGCTTGATTTTGAGATGACCAGCATTACTGCCGCAGGAACACGATCATTCCTCGACAAGCAGGCCCGCAGAAATGGCGTACCTATTGAAAAGGAGTTTGGGGAAATGTCGCTTAAATCGACTGATCCTCCGAGAATAGCAGGCCGTTGCAGCGTTTTTGCAAAAAGTGACATGATCCACCACCAGCAGATTGCTACACCTCTTCATGATATTGTGGCAGGGCTATGTTTTGCGCTTGCCCGTAACTTCAGAAGCAATGTCGCAAGGAGCAAGGAGATTAATAAGCCGGTTATCTTTTCAGGTGGTGTCGCAGCAAATACCGGGATGATCAGAGCTTTCAGGGAGATTCTCGACCTTAAGGAAGATGAACTGATAGTCCCTGAGCACTATGCATCAATGGGAGCAATCGGAGCTATAATGTATGCCTGTTTCAACAAACTTGAAATGAATCATTTCAGGGGCTTGGAAAAACTGGAACAGTATTTGGCTGATGATTCAACATCATTTGTCAGCCTTCCAAAGCTTACGGAATCGGGAGCACTCTATAACAAGGAAGTTAATTTTACAAAGAACGGGAATCAGAAACTTCCCGTTTATCTTGGGGTTGATGTCGGATCTTTAAGTACAAATGTAGTTCTGATTGATTCAGATCATAACGTAATAGCAAGGCGCTACCTTCCGACTGCCGGCAAGCCCCTGGAAGCAATTCAGAAAGGAGTGGCTGAGATTTACGATGAGGTGGGCGAAGATGTTGAAGTTATAGGTGCCGGAACTACGGGCTCAGGACGGTATCTGACAGGTGATTTTATTGGTGCCGATACAATTCAGAATGAGATAACTGCACAGGCAACAGCTGCAATAGATTATGACCGGACTGTCGATACGATCTTTGAAATCGGAGGACAGGATTCCAAGTACATAAGCATCGAAAACGGAGTTGTGGTCGACTTTGAAATGAACAAGGTCTGTGCAGCAGGTACAGGATCATTCCTTGAGGAGCAGGCTGAGAAACTCAACATCAATATCGTTGAGGAATTCGGTTGCATGGCATTGAATTCAGAATGTCCTGTAAAACTTGGTGACAGGTGTACCGTATTCATGGAATCGGACCTTAACTCATTCATGCAAAAAGGAGCCAGAAATGAGAACCTTGTCGGTGGGCTGGCTTATTCAATTGTATACAATTACCTCCAGAAAGTAGTAGCTGACAAGAGAATAGGCAATAAGATCTTCTTCCAGGGAGGAGTCACGAACAATAAGGCGGTAGTAGCTGCATTTGAACAGGTACTGGGCAAAAAAATCATAATACCTCCGCACTTTGATGTTACCGGTGCAATTGGTGCGGCAATCCTTGCAAAGAGGTCAATGATTGATGGACAAAAAACTACTTTCAGGGGTTTTGGCATCAGAAACGTGACTTATGATATGAGCATGTTTGTTTGCCAGGGATGCACCAACCATTGTGAAATAAGGAAGGTCAAGATAGCAGGTGAAAAGAAATCTCTTTATTACGGAGGAAGGTGTGAAAAATATGAAACTGATGCACGCAAAAAGATAGCGAACAATATCCCCAACCTTTTCCTGAAAAGACTTGAAATTCTGACGGAAGGCTATGAGGAACCGAAGGAATATAAAACCACAACAATTGGGATTCCAAGGGCACTGATGGTCTTCTACCAGCAGTTTCCTTTCTGGCGTACCTTCTTTGAAAGACTAGGATTCACTGTGGTTATCTCAAGAGAATCTGACAAATCGCTTCTCACTCAGTCGATTGAAACAATTACAGCTGAAACATGCCTTCCTGTCGAAATTATGCATGGCCACGTTATTGATCTGATTGACAAGGGTGTCGATTACATTTTTCTTCCGTTTATTGTAAATGCGAAGTTTCGGCCGGGCAATAAGACCTTTAACTGCAATTGTCCATGGGTGCAAACCTATCCATTCATGGTAAAAGCAGCCCTCAAAGGAAAAATAGATGAATCAAAGCTTTTAATGCCGACTCTTCACTTCAGGTTCTTTGAGCGTGCTCTCGTGAAGGAGATGACTGCATTTTTTGGAGAGAAATTCGGGATAAGAAGAAAAGATATCAGGGAAGCGATTTATTATGCTGATGCCATTCAGGTTTCATTTGAAAAGAGACTTGTGGATTACGGCAGGGAGGCTTTAAGCAATATGCCTGAGAAGTGCCGTCCCGTTGTTCTTCTGGGAAGACCTTATAACAGCGGGGATCCTCATCTGAACCTTGGTCTGGTCGAAAAGCTTATTACAAAGGATGTCATGCCCATACCCCTGGATATGCTCGATCTCTCGCCCTATAATATTTTTGTCAACTACAGGAATATGTACTGGCCCAACGGGCAGAAGATCATTGCAGCTGCCCAGCATATAGCCAGAACTGACGGACTGTATGCAGTTTACCTGAGCAATTTCCGGTGCGGTCCCGATTCTTTTATCTGGCATTATATTACTGAGGAGCTAAAGGGCAAACCTTTCTTACATCTTGAGGTCGATGAACATTCAGCTGATGCAGGTATAATTACCCGGATTGAGGCTTTTCTCGACAGCCTGAAAGGTTCGGAAATGAATGAGAAGAAGGAGGTAAATATCTTCAGGCCAAGGCCTAGCCCATCTTCGCCCCCTGCCGGCAGGATTCTGTATTTCCCCTATATGAACGATAGTGCATATATGATCGCAGCAGCAGCCAGAAGTATAGGAGTCCCTTCGGAGGTTCTGCCGAAACAAACGGAAGAAGAACTTGCCATAGGAAGAAAGTATACCTCATCAAAAGAGTGCTTCCCAATGATTTGTGTTACAGGAAGCTTTGTGAAGAAATTACAGGAGCCGGGCGCCGATCCGTCAAAAATGAGCTTCTTTATGCCTGACCATAATGGTCCGTGCCGGTTTGGACAGTATAACCATTTCCACAGGATACTCTTCGACAGGCTTGGATATGAAAAAGCCGAACTAATAACCCCGTCAAACGATACATCTTATGAAGACATTGCTGGCGAGCATGGTCAGAAATTCAGGATTAATGCCTGGAAGGGATTCATTGTTGCAGACTATATCTGTAAAATCCACCGCGAGATCAGACCTTATGAGATCAATAAGGGTGAATCTGACATTCTTTACCAGGATGCCATAAAAAGGCTTGAAAGATGCATCGAGACCGGGGCAAAGGGACTTCATCAGGTACTTGCCGGGATAGCCAGGGATTTCATGGCAATTAAAATCGACAGGTCGGAAAGAAAGCCTGTGGTGGCGATTTTAGGTGAAATTTTTATGCGCGATAATGCCGGCTGCAACGGCAACATTGCTGACAGGCTTGAAGATCTGGGAGCAGAAGTTCTTATAGGACCATTCTCAGAATGGATTTATTATTCGACATACCGTTTTACCCGCGACAGCCGGTGGAAAAATGATACAAAAGGAATTATCAAGTCAAAGATTCAGGGTATAGGGCAGGATATAATCGCCGCATCATTGCTCAAGGGTATCAAAAAATTCACAGATCATGAAAAGGATGTTTCCCTTCATGATATGCTGAATCTGTGCAACACCTATGTAAATGAATTTTATGATGGCGATCCGCCTATTGCAATGGGATCATCGGTTGCCCTAACAAAAAGAGGGGTTTCAGGCATTGCGGCTATACTGCCATTTACCTGTATGCCTGGAACACTTATCGCATCGGTAAGCGATTTATTCAGGAAGGACCATAACAATATCCCATTCTTAAATATTGCCTACGACGGACAGGATAATGTATCGCTTGATACCAGGTTGCAGGCATTCTTTTTCCAGGTAAAGGAATTTGCCGGAGCAATGCAGTCTGCAAGCATGATCAGCGGTTAACAATTACGTTGACCTTATTAAAGAGAGCTTCGACTTTCTGGTATGGATCTCCTTCGCCCAATGTTTCCAGCGGAAGGTATCCTCTATATCCGCTTTGACGAACGATTGCTATGATCTTCTCATAATCAGTATCGACCTGGGCATCCTTTATAAAAACCTTTTCCTTCATCTGCCAGGTTATTGCATATTTTGAATTTGCGACAATGTCTTTGTAAGGATCTTCAGTACGATAACTTCCGATATCGAGCATTAATCCGACCCAGTCGTGGTTTATTAAATTCAACAGTTTTTCTGTTTGAGAAGCAGTCTTAAGAAAATCGTTGTGGTTCTGCAAAGCCAGCATAACTCCATGAGTCTTACCATATTCTGCACATTCGCGGATATCGTCAGCGATCCATTTTGCCCTTTCATCCCATGAGAAATTCTCTTTCGAAAGAGTACCGCTGAAGATTCGGACTCCCGGAGCTCCAAGCTTTTGAGCAACTATTATCCACTCTTTCACGAGCTTTTTCTCATCAGCCCTTTTTACCGGATCGGACCATGTAAAATCATTTTTAACTCCTGTGCATCCCATATCAATACCCAGCCTGAATGCTTTCTGTTTAACATGAAAAATATAATCGTCAGGAGGTACAGCAGGGTATCCGGGGAAATAATACCCGGTGAGATCAACACCGTCAAAACCAATTTTCGCACAATAATCAAGCAAATCGTCAATTGTCATTTTCCCTGCTCTGAGAGGTTTGTCGAATGAGTAGGCGTTAAGGCTGATTTTAAGATTACCCTTGTTCTTCAGGATGACAAGCTTTTGAGAGACATCCTTTCCACCTTTTATTAGAGGAAATGTCGCAACTCCAATTCCTGCAAGAGAGACACTTTTTGTAAATTCCCTTCTCTTAAATTTTTTATTTCTCATAATGTGTGATTTTTAACCCACCCCTAGCCTCCCGCTTCTCCGCGGATTGGCGGATACGCGGGACAAGCTCTCCTGGGAGGGGAACCTTAAGAGTGCCATTCACATGTTGCCTATCGCCGGTAGCCGGGAACCGATTATACCACCTTAAATCCCAGTCCCTCAAGCATTTTACAGACTTTCTTTGTACCACCGTTAAGTTTTATAGTAAATGCCTGGAACTCCCTTCTGGTCCTGTAGTCGCCTCTTTGCTTTTCAAAATCTGATGGAGAAAACCGCAGGTTTATATTATCCTCATCGATATTATATGTATGAAGAACAGCTTCTCTCAGAATATCTTCATCAGTTTTTCCGATTCCGTCAATCGAAAAAACGGCTTTTTCAGGAGCCTGGACATTTTTGGGGTACCAGTTTTTTAGTGGCAGGTCGAAGAATTTGCATAAAGAATTGACAACAATAGATGTACCGTTTGCTTTTCCGTCTGTAGAATATCCTGCTATATGTGGTGTTGCAAGAAATGTTTTTGCCATAAGGTCAAGATCGAGATCGGGTTCATTTTCCCAGACGTCAATCACAGCACCACCCAGTTTTCCTGATGCCAGGGCTTTCTTAAGACATGCTGTTTCTGTCACCTCACCTCTCGAAGTATTAAAAAACCAGGCTCCTTTTTTCATCTTCTTAAAGCTCTTTTCATTAAAAAGATGATATGTCTTGTCTTCTCCAACCACATTAAGAGGCACATGAAGTGACACAATATCAGACTCGTACAATATCGCTCCAAGACTTACAAAGTTCTTTTCACCTTCCTTCCTTGCCCTTGGAGGGTCATTTAATAAAACATTTATTCCGAGGATTCCAGCAAGCTTTTCAACTTTGTAACCAACATTTCCAACGCCAATTATCCCAATAGTTTTATTCTTCAGGGAAACCCTGAATTCAGAAGCCATCTTCAGAAGAGCGGCTGCCATATATTGCTGGACAGAAGTTGAATTACAACCTGGTGCATTAGTCCAGAATATCTTGTTTTTTTCACAATATTGAAGATCAATATGATCAAAACCAATAGTAGCAGTCCCTATGAACCGTACTCCGGTATCCTTTAGAAGCGACTCAGTACATTTTGTTCTGGTTCGGGTGAGCAGGGCATCAGCGCCGGTAAGAATTTTCTTGTTTATCTCTTTACCCGGGAGATACACTACTTCGGCATAAGGTTCCAGAACCCCTTTCAGGAAAGGTATCTTATCGTCTGCTACTATTTTCATTTCATCTCTGAATTTTCTGTGAAAGTTAATAATTTTACTAATATCCTTTAATCCTGCCTTCTCCGCCAGTTGGCGGATTCGGCAGGCAAGCTTGCACCTTGCACCTTGTACCTGTTTTCATTTTATAAATTCCTTCAGTTCATTATAAAGCTTCTGCACCGGCAGTCCCACAACGTTAAAATATGATCCTTCTATGCGACTGCAGGCTGCGACTCCTATCCATTCCTGGATTCCATAAGCACCTGCTTTATCATAAGGTTTAAATTTTTCAACATAATAAGTTATTTCTACATCGGAGAGTGCTTCAAATGTCACCTTTGTCGACTCAAAGAATGTTCTTTTCTTTTCATCAGATAAGAGTGTAACAGCTGTAATAACCTCATGAGTGTTTCCCAACAGCTCTCTTATCATTTTCTGAGCCTCTTCCTTATCCTCAGGTTTTCCCAGAACCTTTTTATTGCACCATACTATTGTATCAGCTGTTATAATAATCTCATTTTCTGCAATTTCATTAATGAAGCTTTTTGCTTTCCGTTCAGAGAGGTAAATTGCAATCTCCTTACCTGAAAGATTATCGGGGTAAGTCTCGTCGAAATCCCTTTCAATAACGTCAAATTTGAGACCCAGATCGCGCAGCAGCTGCTGCCTCCTCGGGGAGCGTGATGCCAGGATTATTCTGTAATTATTCAGGTTATCAATAATCATTTCAGTGAAGGTTCCAGGTAATAATGGCTTTTACAACCAGGGAATAGAGTATCCCTGCTAACATCACAATCTTCATAAAATTGCTTGCATAATGAAGCTGTTTTTTGTATCTGCTGAATGCTACCCGGAACAGAACATAGATAAGTGGCAGCATAATGGCTGCAGAAAGATAGATGAGAGTAATCTTATTGTTTGCGAAGAAAAACCATGCCAGATAAAGCATAACTAATGTAATGATTATCAGGCTTATCGCAACTATTTTTGAAGCAGGGATCCCTATGACCACCGGAAGTGTATTACGTCCATATGCTGAATCTCCTTCAAAGTCTTCGATATCTTTTATAATCTCGCGGGTAAGTGTTGTGAGAAAAGCGAAAAGAGAGAATCCTCCTACCCAGTAAAACAGGAAATCAATTTCTGGAACTTCTGCTGCATTTAAAGAATAATAATGGAAAAGAGCCGGCCATTCGTAAAAAACGACCAGAAGGGGGACCATTGCTGATAAAATTGCAACGATAATATTACCAATCAGGAACTGACGTTTATAGGTAGAAGAATAAAAATAAAGCAATCCGGAAACGACCAGAAATAATGATCCCATCCAGAAATATCCTGCTTTCCATGAAACATAAAAACCTGCAGCTACACCTGCAATGTTAAAAATAGTGTGCCACAACATAGCCTGGTTTCTTGGGATTTTTGTACCTACAATAACTTTACCCTTGTTGATAAGATCAGTTTTTATATCGAAATAATCATTAATCACATATCCGCCTGCAGTTATAAAGACTGTTGCTGCAACCAGAATTATAAAATCGTACCATGGAAACCGGAGTTCCATCGGTATGCTTGTTCCTGTCCCGTTCAATAAAATCACATTTATCCTGCTGATTAATGGTTCAATGATTCCATATCTCATAAGTACCATTGTGAGAATGACAATGAGAAGGTTCCTCCACCTGATTAATCTTAAGAACTCTATCATATCACCATGAAAATGCATCAGAATCCATCCAGTCATTGTGTAACCTGAGCACCTGTTCGATGACATCTCTGACACAGCCTTCTCCGCCCTTTTTGTCAGATATATATGTAGCTATCTGTTTTATTTCGCTATCTGCATCTGATGGACAGACAGGCACACCGGCAATTTTCATTACTTCAAAATCAGGGATGTCGTCACCCATAAAAAGAATTTCAGAATCGGTGAGTTTGTTTTTATTTCTAAAGCTGTTATAGTGTTCAAGTTTGGTTCTGCTGTTCAGATAAATATCTTTGACACCCAATAACTTAAGCCGTTTTTGATACTCTTTCGAGTTGCTGCCGGAAATGATCCCGACATTATACCCTTTTTTTACAGCAAGCTGTAATGCATAACCATCGCGCAGGTTAACAGTCCTGTTGGGTACGCCAAATGCATTCAGGCTGATCGTCTGAAGCGACAGTACTCCGTCAATATCAAAAATAAATGCCTTTACCTTTATAAGGGCTTCCTTGAAATTTGCCATTATCAACCTGATTTATAACGTTCTATTATCGAATTTGTGATCTCTTTATATATGTTTTGTAAATCAGGACTGAAAGATAATAATTCTATGTGCTTTTCGATAGTATTCAGATCATTT
>JAPLEC010000150.1 GCA_026391515.1 Bacteroidia bacterium
TTTATGAAAAGTCTTTCAAAATCGGAAAGAAGAATTGAAAGACCGGGAGTTATCCTTCTATGCTGAAATCCATCATCAAGAATTATCACTTCTGCATCAGGTTTTTCTTTCAGAATTGTCTGTACACCATGAACCCTGTTACTGTCCACGGCAACTGTTATGTCAGGGAATTTTCTGAATATTTGAAGAGGCTCATCACCAATATCATTTGCCAGTGAATTATCATCAGCAAACCTGAAACCATTGGTTTTTCTTTTGTAACCCCTGCTCAGGATAACCACTTTAAAATTAGCACGGAGCAGATCTGTAAGGTATTCCGTATGGGGAGTTTTACCTGTCCCGCCAACAGTAAGGTTTCCTACACAAATTATGGGAATATTAAATGTATGGGATTTAAGAATCTTACTGTTATAGAGGAAATTCCTGAAGCCAGTGGCAAATCCATAAAGAAGAGAAAACGGATAGAAGAATATGCTTCTTTTATACCCCATAAATTAATGAATCTCAATAAAATATGGTAAACGAACCTGTACACCAGACATATCTTTAATTTCTGAAAGTTCCTGGTACAATCTGAAAGATTCACCAAGCTCTTTTTTCAGAAAGCTCATTTTAATATTGCCACTTAACTGGTTCAACAGTTTGGTAAAAGGATCTTCAATTACCGGGAATTCTCTTATAGAGTACGACTCAAGTTTTGCAAGTTCAGCAGCTCCTTTTATTGCTTCCCGAAGGCCGCCAATTTCATCAACAAGCCCTATTTTAAGAGCGCTCGAACCGCTCCATACATGTCCCTCTCCAATACTGTCTATAGATTCGAAGCTTTTCTTTCTGCCTGATGCTACCTTACTTACAAAATCGGTGTATACTTTCTCAATAGTTTGTTGCATTACTTCCTTTTCATAAACATTCATTGACCTGTATACTGAAGGGAAGTCGGAATTCTCATTTGTATTTACTGTTTCTATCGAAAGTCCAAGCTTCTGTTCTAAAAGCTTACCTGCATTAGGTACCAGCCCAAATACACCAATTGAACCTGAAATAGAAGTCGGATCGGCATAAATTTTTGTCCCGGGTGCCGAAATATAATATCCTCCTGAAGCAGCATAATTTCCCATAGATATTACTACTGGCTTTGTTTCAGCAGCCAGTTCCAGCTCTCTCCAGATGATATCTGAAGCTATTGCATTGCCTCCCGGAGAGTTAACTCTCAAAACAATTGCCTTCACCGAACTGTCTTGCCTTTCTTTTTTAATCACATCTGCGTAGTTATTACCTCCTATATTATATTCGTTGCCTTTTCCCATAACAATTGTCCCTGAGGCATATATGACTGCAATTTTGTTTTTTGAAGATGTAACTTTTTTAATATCAGGCACTTTGGTATAATTTGTCATTGAAACAAGACTGATCTTATCGTCTTTGGTCAATCCTGATAAAGCTTTCAGGGTATCGATCAGCTGATCGCGGAATAAAAGTCCGTCAACGAGTTTGCTATCAAGTGCACTTGTTGCCAGATATCCTGACAGCTTATCAGCGAGGCGGTTAAGCTGATCTTCAGATATCTCTCTTGATTCAGATATCATCTTAACAGTATGGTTCCAGATTGATCCGACATACTCTTTTATCTGTTCCCTGTTTTCATCACTTAGCTGGTCGAGCATAAAAGGTTCAACAGCACCTTTGTATTTTCCGTGACGAACAACCTGTACTTCGATACCCAGCTTATCAAGAGCTTTTTTGTAAAACATCACCTCTCCGCTAAGTCCCTTAAAATCAACAACCGACGAAGGATTAATATATATTTTATCAGCTATTGTCGAAAGGAAATATCCTTCCTGCGGCATCAAATAATCTGAATAAGCAATAACAAATTTTCCGCTTTCGTCCCTGAATTTTTTTAATGCGTTACGGATCTCTTCTGTAGTTGCCCATCCCGAAGGAAGAAATCCGTTCTCGATCAGAACGCCTTTTATTTTAGTGTCAGTTGAAGCTTTTTCAAGGTTCCGCAGGATTTCATTCAGTCCGGGTGCCGGAGAAAAAGTCATATTGATCGGATCGAAGCCAGCAAAAGGATTAGGATCGCCGCGATCAGGAATTGCAGTGCCGGCTTTTAGTACAAGTACTGAGTTTTCACTGATCGAAACAGGCTTTTCACCTGAAGCAATCATCACACTCAGACTCGCAATCATGAAAATGAAGAAAATAATCGATGCAATGATGATACCGGTTATGGTAGCCAGTGTGTAAAGGAGAAAATTTTTCATGTCTGTAATACTTTAAAAATGGGGTTTAAAGATATAAAAAACCAGCCTAATATATTAAGGTATTATATGATTTAATACTTTTGGCGTGAGTAAAATTTATACATGAAAAGGGTATTTCTGGGTATAGGTACAAATCTTGGTGACAGGAAAAACAATTTACAGAGTGCAGTCGAAAAGATCGGCGAACATATCGGTAAGGTGGTTCATTGCTCTTCAGTTTATGAGACCGAACCGTGGGGATTTGTGACCAAAGATCAGTTTCTGAATATGGTTGTTGAAGTAAAAACAAAATTGAAACCATCCGGAGTACTAGGCAGATTACTGATGATTGAATCACTTCTTGGCAGGCTCAGGGAAGGTAAATTGTGTACTTCGAGGATTATCGACATCGATATCTTACTTTATAATGATCAGGTAATTGAAAAGAAAGCTCTGGTAATTCCTCATCCGCGGATGCATGAAAGAAAGTTTGTGCTGGTTCCGTTATGTGAGATTGCCCCTGAGGTAATTCATCCGATATTCGGGAAGGATATGAAAAGCTTATTAAAAGAGTGTAGGGATAAGGGCAGAGTTTTAAAATATTCACAATAATTCAACTTTACTTCAGGACCCCCTTTTAATTCCCCCCAGAGGTGGGAAAAATTCCTGCATTCTGCTGAATCACAATAACATATTCAATTTTCTCCCCCTTCAAGGGGGAGTGCCCGCCAATTGGCGGGCAAGGGGGTATCTATACTTGTCACCAGACCTTCCAGGGTTAATTACTGCTAGTTAGCGATCGAGGTGATTTTACAACAACCCATTATCCGCGAAGCTATAATAATCTTTTTCTGAGATTATAATATGATCGAGAAGCTGAATATCCATCAGATTACCGGCATCCTTTATTTTCTGTGTTATTTTGGAATCTGATTCACTTGGATTCAGATTTCCTGAAGGATGATTATGACATACTATTATGCCAGATGCCAGGTACTCAATAGCTTTTTTCATAACCATTCTCACATCTGTTACTGTTCCGCTGATACCTCCCTGACTGAGCTTCATTCTGTTTATTACCTTGTTTGATCTGTTCAGGAAAAGGATCCAGAACTCTTCGTGAGATAGGTCGGAAAGTAGGGGTTGAAAAATTTCAGCCACATCTTTTGAGCATTTAATTTGTAAAACATCTTCAACCTCTGCCAGCTTTCGTCTTCTGCCAAGCTCCAGTGCTGCAGCGATGGTAACTGCCCGTGCCGGACCGATCCCATGTAATTTCCTGAGATCTGAAATTGTGAGCTTACCTAGGCTATTAAGGTTGTTATTTACCATGCTCAATAGTTCGCGGCCAAGATCTACAGCCGATTTTTCATTTGTCCCGGAGCTGATCAGAATTGCTAGCAGTTCAGCATCGCTCAGGCTTGAAGTTCCTTTTTGTAAAAGTTTTTCCCTGGGTCTGTCCTCAACAGCCCAGTCAGTGATTTTCATTGACATGCAGCGAAAGTTTTAAATTCCATATGCAAGATAAGAAAAAAAGATGGAATTGCCCCCAACCCCCTAAAGATGGCTATAGTTTTAAAATATAAAAGTCCCCTTCAGGGGATTTAGGGGCAAGAAAATAAAAAAGAAGCTCTTACAGAAGCTCCTTTAAAATATCTGGTAATGATAGAATTATTTAAGGCTGTTTACATATTTCTCAATTGACGATTTGAGATTAGCTGCTTTCTTGCTGTGAATGATATGTTTCTTTGCAAGCCTGTCGAGCATTGAATTCATTTTAGAAACCATCGCTGCAGCTTCTTTCTTATTTGTCGTAGCACGAAGGATTTTAAGTGCATTACGCATTGTTTTTGCATAATACTTATTCCTGTCATTCTTGACCTCTGTCTGCCTGATCCTTTTTTCTGATGATTTATGATATGCCATAATTAGCAATAATTAAATTTTAAATTTAAACTTGTAGTCCATAGGGGAATCGAACCCCTGTTATATGCCGCTTATAATCAATTATATACAGAGGGTTATTTTAAATAGGTCTCGAAAATTACTCCTCTCTGTTTAATCATATTCCTCTATATTTTTAGCAGGTGCAAATGTAATAATTTTTTATTATCTGGGCTTTCTATAGTAAAAATTTAATCATATTTATAAAATGTGCGACTTCTTTTTCTATTGGAATAAAAGTCAAAATATGCTGATGATTGACAATACTCGAACCAGTTTGATTTAGCTGGATTAATTATTTTTCTGCTTGGCAAGTGCTTGCTGGGCTTCCTGGATTTCCTGATCCCAATCAGGATTATAAGTAGGCCAACCCTCTCTTACTTTTTTGAGATCAATCAAAGCTTTTTCATATTCTCCCCGCCTTAAATATACTCTCCCCTCAGCCCAAAGAAGTTGTAAATTATCTTTTGTAGCCGGGTATTTATTGAAAAGATATTGAAGCAGTTCCATAGCTTCATCAACATTTATTTTACCCTTGATAAGGCAATTTATTAAAGCTAATTTATACACTTCATTTTGAGGGGATAATTCAACTGCACGTCCATAATGCTTTGCTGCCTCTTCAAAGTGTTCTGCCTTAACATATATCATCCCTTTCAGCCTCTCGTGATATGCTTCCAATTCGCTGACTTTTGTAACATTTGATAAAAAATCTGCTATGTATTTTTCTGCTTCTAATGTATCGTTTTGTGATACAGCACAAATACAACGATTAAGAAGAATTATACTGTCGTTGGGAGAAATTCTTAAGCCAGTCTTATAAAGCTCTTCTTCCTCTTTATGTTTTCCAATTTCATGGTATGCACTTCCAAATTCAGAATAATATTCAAGGTATTCCCATTCTTTCCCCCATTCTGAACTGATCTTCTGAATTTCTTCGAATATTTCTACCGCTTTCTCATATTGTTTCAGGAAACTAAGATAAAAATCTCCAAGGCTAAATAATAATAGCCGTGATTTAAGGTCATAATTACTAATCAGATCGCAGTATTTTTGTATATCATTTCTGTTTTTACTCACATAGCTTGCTTTCCATAGTTCCAATAATTGTTGGTATTTGGTGGGTAATTTATCCTTATTATTATATGCTTTTTGTGTCCAGAGTGGCACCTGACTCCAATTCTGATCATAAATCTTGGCCCATGCAATATATAATGCAGCAAATGAAAATGTTGTATCAATTTCATAGGCTTTTTTTAAAGATTCAACCGCCAATGGGTATTCCTTTTGTAAAATCAGATTTACACCTTCAATATAATATCTGTATGCCTTTGCAGAGCTTGGAAATGCTTCGCGATAATCAACGCTTGCTCCCTTTTCAAGAGCTTTAATTTCTAAGTAATTTTTTACCAGATATGATAATGAGTCTGTCAGGTCAATGAAATCTGATTCCAGGGTCCCATCTATTTTACCTGTCCAAAGTACCTCACCACTTTTAGTTTCTATCAGATTTATCATTATCCTGATTTTATTGCTTGATTTCTGATAATTACCAATAATATGGCTTTTGGCATTTATTTTCGAAGCTGCTTCTTTTGCAACAGATGGGAGGATCGTTGCTGTTTGTACTTGTCCCATGCTTTCAATCACTTCCTGTATTGTCTGAGAGCTAAAGACAGATATATCATCTGATGTTCCAAGGTCATTTATTAAAAGTTCAGAAATACCTCTTTGCCAGAAATCTAAATTCGGATCACCTGTCAGATTATCAAATGGCATTACTGCAATAGAGATCCGTCCATCTGAAGATTTAAGTTTTTCTAACTTGTTCTTTTCAAATATTTTCGGATAAACAAGTATTGCAGCAATTACCAATAAAATAGCTAATGTGATACTTACTATCATCAGTTTCCGCCTAGGTAATTTTGCAGATTTCACCTTTACTTCCTCTCTCTCCTCTTTCTTGACTTCCTCAGCCGGTTCTCTGTGCTGAATCTTTTCTTTGCCCAATTCTACTGGTTCTGTTTTTAACCCTGAAATAATCTCCTTAATAGCATGAGCTACTTTGATTATTTGGATTCTGTATGTGGTATTATTTAAATTTTTCTTTTCATTATCTCCTGGAGCAAGCGGTTTGTCTATTCCTGGTTCTTTATATATGAACTCAACACCCCGTAACACTCCACCCAGAACCGATTCACACTCCTTAATGTCAGCAGCATCTAGATCATGAATGCGAACAGGCAGAACTCTGCTTGCAACATTTCCATTGGGCAGTTTTACTTTCAATCCAAATTGATCCTGCCTGGCCTGCTCAACAAATGCTTTAAACTCATGCTCCCATGCAAAAGATTTGGGATCACAGTACGTTCGCGAAATTATTGGGATGAATACCAGACACTTCAGCTTGTCCTTCAGAGAGGCATCAACATCATGTGTCTCCAGTAGACCGTCATGAGGATTGATATCAAAATAAACGCTGATCTCCTCTTTAAAAGTAGCCTCCAGTTCCTTCTTGAGATTATCAACAAATTCTGTCACCCAACCATCATATTTGTTGTCTTTCTGACGGTAGCTGATGAAAATGTCGTAATTATAGCCTTCTATTATGCTTGACATCAGAACTCTATTTATTTCATTATCAAATTTAAGTCATAAACAGGCTAAAAGCAAAAATTTGTCTGGCAGGGGTATTTGAAGGTGAGAGGTGGGATTCTATACATTGCCATGATAGATCATCTTCACTTACACAACATCCCCCCAAAACAATTTTCCCCTCTTCCTCTTTCTCCATAAGTTATGGTTTGTCAGTATTTTGAAACAGGTTTATATCCGACAAAAATGAGATATTGCTGCCGACGTAATAAGTGGATATTTATTCTGACATTAATAACATAGAATAATCTAAAAGCTACATTCTGTATAAAGAATTCCTTTTTTATTTTTGGAATCCAGCTTTTGTAAATGCTCCATCCTTTCTTAACCTGATTCGTTATATCCTCACTGTAATTAATTACAAGTTCAGATTTAAGAAATTCTTCCTCGTATCGCTTTCTGTTCCAAAAATGATGACCCATTGGTTTCCCCCAGATCTTCATAAGTCCTTCTCTTTTCTTGCGAGTAGATAAAATATCGGCAATCAGGCATTGTCCCCCGGGTTTTAGAACCCGGCAGCACTCTCTGAGAAATGCCGGTTTATCAGGAAAATGAAAAGCACTCTCTATACTAAGCACAACATCTATGGAATCTGATGGGATCTGCATAAGATTTTGAGCATCACCCAGGAGGAATTCTACATTATCTACATTAGCATGGACTCTTTCACTATTAGCAATTTCAATATTGGCTTTGTTGATATCAATACCGGTTATCCTTAAAGGACTATAATCAGCATTTATATACAGAGCCTGAATACCATTTCCGCATCCGATTTCCAGGATTTCTTTATTTTTTATTGACTTAAGTTTTGAAATGCAATAATCCGTAAGGTTTTTCTGCGCCTGGATGAAACTATCAGACTCTTGTACATAAAATGGATAATGAAGCATAGTGTACTCATTATTCACCCTTTTGAGAGCCATATTTATCGACTCATAATATTGGTCATTAGTAAACCCAGTTCCAGCTAGCTTAAGTAATTTTTGTAAGAAATTCATACAATGATGAGTTTTAATTGGATAGTTATGGGATTTATAATGGCAGTTAAGGTTTTACAAAAAGAATTGAAGGCTATAATCAATTTCTCAAAAGCCAAAGTTGATATATTTGAGAATATCCTCTTAACAGATGTACAAAATAGTTTTATTTGCTATCAAATCATTAGCAAAATTAAATCTTAATTGAATCAAATGCAAGTATTTATTTGCTACGGTTGGACAGAATCCTAAAGTCAGGATTTATGAGATTTAGCTATATTATCATATCTACAAGCAATAATTCTGTCGAAGGAAGGTTGAAAATGGAGGAGGAGAGTTCGATACTTCATATATGTTAGAAGACATAAGCAAAGAGTGAGGATCTTTTTGATTAGGTTTTCATAATATCCAAAGAGAGGAACACTTCAAACGTGCTCTTGAAGTTGCCGCTGCCTGGGGACATAATATTATAGTGTTATATACAATTTATTTTTAGTTAATTGGCTTCCCAAAATAAATTTGACTTTGGCTTAAACAATGTGTAATTTTGGAATAAAAGATTAAAAGTACTGAATATGTTTTTATGCGCCTTTCTTGGTATGAATATGAGCAATTTTGGTTAACATGTAAACGAGTTGGCAGCAATTATTACTTAGGAAATTAATAGATTGATTAACTTAAAAAAATAAATATGAAAAAAATTTCAAGTCTAATTTTATTGATTATTATGATTTGCATAATTTCTAATTGTCATAATAAAAAGAACCAATATTCAAATGTAACGCCTATAAATACAAGTCAAGAAGCAATTAGCGTTGACACATCTTCTAAGATTGGTTTTTCTAAATCAACTGACTCAATTGTGTTTGATAACGAGAATTATAAAATTATAATTAGTCCGGATGACCAATATGGATGTGATTCAATAGGTGTATATAATAAATTCAAGAAAAAATCATTTTCAATTGACGAAGGAGATTCATATTATTTTGCAGTTGTCGATAGTTTTATAATTGTTGATAGTGGAACAGGTGTATCTGGGAGGGGACTTTCTATTTATAATTTGAATAGTGCAAAAATAGTTTTCTCAGATAGGTATGAGGGCGAATTGGTAATAGATAATAAATCAGTTAAGTTTTTAAAAAAAGTTGAAATTTATGATATTCCTGATAGTACTAAACTGCCAAAATTTCCTGATGAATGGAAAGACGTTGATATTCCCAAAGGATATGTCAAAGTACAAATATTCAACTTAATAGATATGAAATTAATAGAGACTGGACAATACGAATGTTGGGAATTTGGTGATTAGCACTAATCTTTTCCCATCTTTATAATCCGTTATATTTATTTCATTAAACTTCCAAAAACTGACATTTTCACCTATTGATAATTTGATTACACCAGCAAGTTCATTATCATGAGAAGCTTCTTGAGGTTGATAGAGTTTATGTTAAATGGAATTCAAATCGATTCCAAGTTGTAAAAACTATTAAGATGCAAGATTTTCAGGTTGTCATTTCTTTGTGAAAAATCCAATGACTTGCAGTATTAGATAATTTTATTTTCTTATAAAGTTATGAAATTAACATAATTAGGTTGATCTAATGGGATGTTTAAAAAACGGCATTTACTTCTAATACTACTACAAAAAGTATTTTGCAGCGAGACATATTTATTCAACAATAGGAGGTGCTGCTTTTCTATACTGTTAAATGGACAAAGTGTGACTATATAAAATCATTATAGAATATTGCATAATATTTTATGAAAAGGCCAAAAAATTTTGACAAGATGACTAAATCCATTGACATAAATCCTCGTAATTGCTTGCCTTAAACTATAAGATTACCGACCTTTGATTAGGCGCTAATGATGAAATCAGAAACATCTATTGTTGCAATAAAGCCCCCAGGTATAAACACTCTGCGGGCTTTGTTATTAATGTGAAGAATTATTACATTCTATCCATAATGACTATCCTTGATTATCTGATTTATTTTTCTGAAATTTGATTCTGAGGCATTTTCATTTATTACATTAATTTAGATTTTTATGAAAAAGTTTATTTTGATCACAATATATTTTCTTTCAGCCATTGTTATGAATGCTCAATCGCTTGAAGAAATAGTTAACAAGTACACTATCGCTAATAAGCTGGACAAGATCTCAAACATTAAAACATTGAAGATCACCGCAAAAATATCAATGAAGGGTACGGAAATGCCGATGGAAATGTGGATGAAAAATCCTGATAAATTCAGGACTGTCACCAGTATGAAAGGATCAGAGATGATTCAGGTTTTTGACGGTGAAAAAGGATATATGATCAATTCCGCTTTGGGTTCAAACGAGCCGAAAGAAATGACACCAGAGCAGATAAAAGAATTTCAGAGAGGCAATTATCTAATTAACACTGTTAAAAACTTTCTGGATGATGGACAGCTCACACTTATTGGGGAAGACAATGTCCTTGGAAAGCCTGTTTACAAGATTAAAGCTGTTCTTGAAAAAGGTTTTGATTCTAATATGTTTATTGACAAAGATTCTTATCTTATTATCAGGAATACAATAGTTACTTACAAAGGAGGAATACCTACCTCTATTAATTACTATCCATCAGATTATACTGAATTCGACGGAGTACTGCTCCCGATGAAAACAATTCGATCTATTGGAAGGATGGAATCTGTCATGACTTTTACAAATGTAGAAGTAGATGTTCCTATTGATGATAATGTGTTTAAGATTAAATAGCCTACTTTGAGAATTGAAGAAATACAAAAGTTCCTGGGAAGGGCACTTAAGGTCATTAGATAAGACTATGCCAAAATCGGCAAATTAAAACACCTACTATACACTTTCAAATTTACGTCATAATTAACCAAAAGGCAATTTTATTCAATAATATAAATATATAATACAATGAAAAATCTAAAAGAAAGATTTAGGCTAAATGGCCTGCCTTACACTTTAGTGAAAAGGAATGAAGTAGTAGCACTATATGGAATTGGTGGAACCTATTCTTAAGAAATACATCACTGGGAAGTATGTAAAATATACATACGTAATGATAAATACGGAATTAGGGAAGCAATCTCCTCAAACGAAAAATTTGGCAGGGACCTCAGCAGGTGCTTTAAAAATGAAGAATCTGCTTTGCAATATTTTGACGAGTTGACCAACAGGCTAAAACTGTGTCAAGGGGTGCCAAAAGTTGTGTCAGGGGTACAAGAAAATGAGAAAGTAATACCAGAGGTTAGCTTCGCATAGTCTCCATGCCTCTATAATAAAAATGAACGCATATCCATACATCCAATGCTATAGGGTTTTGTATGGATGGACGATTAAGAGTGCAACCCGAACACCTTTTTCCCTGGTCAAAGTTCTACAATCTCTCCGATCTGGATAATTACATCTTTTGTATAGTTAGGCATATCATCTGTCAGTGTTTTACCATGTTCAGCCATTCCCTTCTGGAATTGCTCCATGGTTTTAAAGGTCAAATAGGCAATAGCAAAATATGGAGCAGGACCTTCCATTCCGGCTATTCCTGCATCCAGTTCAATTTTTTGCATACCATAGGGTTCAAGCAATTTTTTTGCCAGCGGAATATGATTCTTTTTGTAATAGTCCATGTTGAACCAATTGTCGCCTGACTGCGGATAAAGAACAACTACACGGATCATAATTTTAATTAGTAAATTTTATTATTAATAGGATTTCAGATTTTCAAAGGCATAATAAGTTGTTGAAATCTTATAGATTGACCAAGTTACACCCTTTTTAAGCCAAAGTTAAGTTTATTTCAGCAGGTCGATTTAAACGAAAAAAGCCCCGGAGCTGATTTCCGAGGGCTGAGGGCCGTGACAAACTTATTTATTATCTGTTTTTTTTGCCTTTGACCATTGAGAAAATCGAGTTAATGCAACACCTAGTGATATGCCCAACAAAAGAATAAACCAAAAACCAGCATCATTTGGTTTACTTTCAATTTTTGAATAGAAAACCATATACATACTAAATGTTATTATTACTGGAAACAATGCAACCATTATTCCTTTACTCTTTTCCATGTTGTTAAGTTTTAATTAGCAAATTTACACCTTATATAAGCCAAAGTCAATTTTATTTGCCTGGATTATCCATTCCTTAACAAGGTGCATGCTTATTCCTGCCTGGGCATCTTGGTTTTATCCAGCAAAATACCCGGAGTATTTTGAATGAGGACCTGTACCACACACTTTCGACTGAATAAAAAGGCCTGCTGATTAGAGCAAGCTTAAAAAACCAATAAGAAAATGTATTTCCCCCATAATAAATGATACCTTTAGTATTTTAAGTATATGTCACAAACCAAAATCCTCCTTTAAATGCGGCAATTGAAAATAATCGAGCAGGTTACCAACAGGGAGAGCTTATCCATGGACAAATACCTGCATGAGATAGCCAAGATTAAACTGATTAGCGTAGAAGAAGAAGTTTCTCTCGCCAGAAGGATACATAAGGGGGATCTGGAGGCACGGGATTGTTTGATAAATGCAAATCTCAGATTTGTTATATCTGTTGCAAAGCAATATCAGAACCTGGGCTTGAGTCTTGCGGATTTGATCAATGAGGGGAATCTTGGTTTGATCGAAGCAGCGCAACGATTTGACGAAACGAGAGGCTTTAAGTTTATATCTTATGCTGTTTGGTGGATCAGACAAGGTATTATTTATGCACTGGCCAAACA
>JAPLEC010000028.1 GCA_026391515.1 Bacteroidia bacterium
ATAACCGGTGAATCAAAAGGTCAGAAAGGACGAGTCCTTGAAGTTGACAGGGCTAAGAACAGAGCTATTGTTGAAGGTATTAATATGGTATCAAAGCATACCAAACCTCATTCAAAAGCTCCGCAGGGAGGAATTGTAAAAAAAGAGGCCCCCATCCATTTATCAAACCTGATGCTCATCGATCCTACATCAGGAAAACCGACACGTATCGGAAGAAAACTTAACAGTAAAGATAAGCTAGTACGTTATTCAAAAAAATCAGGAGAGGAGATCAAGTAATGTATATACCTGCACTAAAAACCAAGTACAACGACGAGATTGTCCCTGCGTTAATGAAAGAATTCAGTTATGCAACCGTAATGCAGGTACCCCGATTAAGGAAAATAGTTATCAATCAGGGTGTTGGGCAAGCTATTGCTGATAAAAAATTGCTTGAAACAGGCGTTAAAGAATTATCAGATATTGCAGGACAGAAAGCTGTTCTGACATATTCATCAAAGGATATATCGAATTTCAAGCTGAGAAGAAATATGCCTATTGGTATTATGGTCACACTGAGAAAAGAGAGGATGTATGAGTTCCTGGAAAGATTGATTTCTGTGGCTCTTCCCCGTATCCGGGACTTTAAAGGTATAAATGCCAAGCTCGATGGACGCGGCAATTATACCCTGGGAATTACAGAACAGATAATATTTCCTGAAATTGACCTCGATAAGATTGCTAAGATCATGGGTCTGCAGGTTACTTTCGTCACTTCAGCAAAATCTGACGAAGAAGCTCTTGCACTTTTAAAGAATTTTGGTTTACCATTTAAAACTTCTAAAAACTGAATATATGGCTAAAGAGTCAATGATAGCCCGCGAAGTAAAACGCGTAAAACTGGCGCAGAAATATGCTAAGAAGAGAGCACAGCTGAAAGCCGATGGTGATTATGTTGGGTTAAGCCGTTTGCCAAGAAACTCTAATCCAAACAGACAGCGTAATCGTTGTAAGCTTACAGGCCGGACAAGAGGATATATGAGACAATTCGGAGTAAGCAGAATAACTTTCAGGGAAATGGCATCATTCGGACTAATTCCGGGTGTTAAGAAAGCCAGCTGGTAATTAATAGATTAATATAAACTTTAAAAAATATACGATGACTGATCCAATTGCAGATTTACTGACCCGAATTAGAAATGCTATATTAGCCGGTCATAAGGTTGTGGAGGCACCAGCATCCAATCTTAAAAAAGAGGTTGCAAGAATTCTTTTCGAAAAAGGATATATCCTTAGCTACAAAGTAATTAAAGGTGAAGGCAAACAGGGTGTCCTGAAGATTGCTCTTAAGTACAATCCAAAGAGTAAAATACCTGCGATCAAAGAATTACAACGGGTAAGCCGACCAGGTCTCAGACACTATGCAAGAGTTGAAGACCTGCCAAGGATATTGAACGGACTTGGAATTGCAATTATCTCAACCTCAAAGGGTTTAATGACCGATAAAGAGGCTAAAAAAGAAAAAATTGGTGGTGAAGTATTATGTTATGTTTACTAAAAGGAGGAAAGCTTAATGTCACGAATTGGAAATTTACCTGTAAACCTGCCTAAAGGTGTCTCTGTAAGTGTTAGCGACACTAACATGGTTAGTGTGAAAGGACCTTTGGGAGAACTTAATCAAACTATTGATAAAGACCTTAAGGTTGAAGTTGTTGAAAACCAGATTGTTATTACAAGACCATCAGAATCGAAAAATCATAAATCGCTTCATGGTCTTTACAGGGCGCTTCTTGCCAACATGGTAACTGGTGTTTCACAGGGATACAAGAAAGAGCTTGAACTTGTCGGAGTTGGTTATCGTGCCGAAGCTAAAGGACAGCAGCTTGAAATGAGCCTTGGTTTCTCCCACGAAATTATTCTCCAGCTTCCGAAGGAAGTGAAAATTGAAACGAAAACTGAAAGAAGGAGCAATCCTATAATTACACTTACTAGCATCGATAAGCAGCTTATCGGACATGTGGCAGCAAAGATCAGATCTCTCCGTCCGCCTGAACCTTACAAAGGCAAAGGAATCAAGTTTGTCGGAGAACATCTCAGAAGAAAAGCCGGGAAATCTGCAAGTGTTTAGGGTGTATATTTAATATGGTAAAATTTTTTAAAGATGGCCTTAACAAAATTGGAAAAAAGGACCAGGATCAAGATGAGGATCCGGAAAAAGATAAATGGTACTGCAGATACACCCAGACTAGCGGTCTATCGCAGCAATAAACAGATTTATGTTCAGGTTGTTGACGACCTTAACAAAGTTACTCTTCTGTCGGCATCCTCAAATGAAAAAGAGATTGCAGGCAAAACAGGAATCAAGAAAACCGAACAGGCTAAGCTTGTGGGCAAATTACTGGCTTCAAAATGTAAGGAAAAAGGTATTGAAAATGTTGTTTTCGACAGAAGTGGTTATAAATATCATGGGAGAGTAAAATCACTGGCTGATGCAGCCCGCGAAGGCGGATTAAAATTCTAATTGATTATGGCAGAAGGTATAAGAAAAGTAAAAACCAGCGACCTTGAACTTAAAGACAGGCTTGTCAGCATTCAGAGAGTTACCAAGGTGACAAAAGGAGGACGCACATTCAGTTTCTCGGCAATCGTTGTTGTCGGGAATGAAGATGGTATTGTCGGACACGGTCTTGGTAAGGCAAGTGAAGTGACTACAGCTATCGCAAAGGGCATTGAGGATGCTAAGAAAAACCTGATAAAAGTTCCGGTAATCAACGGGACAATTCCGCACGAACAGGTTGCCAAATTTGGCGGCGCTAAAGTATTCATTAAGCCGGCTTCCGAAGGTACAGGTGTAAAAGCAGGAGGTGCAATGCGTGCTGTTCTTGAGAGCGTTGGCATAAAGAATGTGCTTGCAAAATCAAAGGGATCATCAAACCCTCATAACCTTGTCAAAGCTACTTTTGCAGCTCTGCTTGAAATGCGTGATCCATTCTCAATCGCTGAGCACAGAGGAATTACAATGGAAAAAGTTTTTAACGGTTAGTAAAGTAAATTACGATGGCAAAAATTCGTATTACCCAGATAAGAAGTAAAAACGGCAGACCGGAAAGACAGAAAAGAACTCTGGAAGCTCTCGGTATCCGGAAATTAAACCATAGTGTTGAACATGAGGCTACCCCGCAGATACTGGGAATGGTGGAGAAAGTAAGACACCTGGTAAAAATTGAGAATATTTAAAGTATAAAGCATTTATATATAAAGTTATGGATTTGAGTAACTTAAAACCTGCTAAAGGATCAGTAAAAAGAAGCAAGCGTCTTGGTCGCGGACAAGGTTCAGGTAAAGGAGGAACCTCCACGAGAGGACACAAAGGCGCTAAATCCAGATCAGGTTATAGTAAGAAAATCGGATTTGAAGGCGGTCAGATGCCTCTTCAGAGAAGAGTTCCAAAATACGGTTTTAAAAATATAAATCGCAAGGAATACAAAGCCATTAATATAGGTGTATTACAGAACCTTGCAGAAAAGAATAAGCTTGATAAGATCGACATGGAAGTGCTTGTTAATGCAGGACTAGTCTCAAAGAAAGCACAGGTTAAAATACTTGGGAAAGGAACTATTGACAGAAAACTTGAAGTTCATGCGCATGCATTCAGTAAATCAGCTGTTAAAGCTATTGAAGCCAAAAACGGAACTGTAGTAAAACTTTGATTTCATGAGACTGATCCAGACTATAAGAAACATATTTAAGATAGAAGATCTTCGCGCAAGGCTTCTATACACTTTGGGAATCATCTTGTTATACAGGCTGGGGAAATATATAACTCTTCCCGGAATTGATCCAAGCCAGCTCGAAAACCTGAGAAGCCAGACTTCATCAGGAATTATGGGACTTCTCGATATGTTCTCCGGAGGTGCATTCTCTCAGGCATCAATATTTGCACTCGGAATAATGCCTTATATCTCAGCATCAATCGTTGTTCAGCTTCTGGGTATCGTATTCCCCTATTTTCAAAAACTGCAAAAAGAGGGAGAAAGCGGAAGACGCAAAATCAATCAGTATACCAGATATCTTACAGTTGGAATTCTTATTCTGCAAGCTCCGACTTATCTTATTAACATTACAAATCGACTCCCCGCATCTGCTTTTATTGCTAACGAGTTTTTCTTTAAATTCTCCTCTGTTGTGATTCTTACTGCCGGTACAATTTTTGTAATGTGGCTCGGCGAAAAAATCACTGATAAAGGAATAGGCAATGGCATTTCTCTCATTATTATGATTGGTATTGTAGCTCGACTACCTGCAAATTTCTTTTTTGAATGGGGAACAAGAATGAATGGTGCCGGAGGCCCGATTGCCCTTATCGTCGAAATCATTTTCTGGTTCATTGTTATTCTGGGCACCATATTGCTGGTGCAGGGTACACGCAGAGTACCGGTTCAGTACGCCCGCAGAATAGTTGGCAATAAACAGTACGGCGGTGTACGTCAGTACATCCCGTTGAAAGTCAATGCAGCCGGTGTAATGCCCATAATTTTTGCCCAGGCTATTATGATGCTGCCTGCATTGATTGCCGGTTATTCCAATTCAAGCTCAGGATTCGTTATAGCTTTTTCCAATATATATGGGTTCTGGTACAATCTGGTAACAGGAATACTGATTATAGCGTTTACATACTTTTATACAGCTATTACAATCAACCCTGTTCAGATGGCTGAAGATATGAAGAAGAATGGAGGATTTATTCCCGGGATTAAGCCTGGCAGGAAAACTGTGGAATTCTTTGATATGATAATGTCGAGGATTACATTCCCCGGTTCAATCTGCCTGGCATTAATTGCTATTCTGCCATCTATTGCAGTCAAAGCCCAAATAACTCCTCAATTTGCACAATTCTATGGTGGAACATCGCTTTTAATTCTTGTCGGAGTTGTCCTTGACACTCTGCAACAGATTGAAAGCCACTTGCTTATGCGTCACTACGATGGTCTTATGAAATCAGGCCGGGTAAAAGGCAGATCAGGTGCCGTTACATCAATTTAAATAAGTATTACGTTCTTTGATGTTGTATTTCAAAACTGATGAAGGGGTTGGGTTGTTAAAAGAGAGCAATTTGCTGGTATCGAAAACACTTGCTGAAATTGCCAGATATATTAAACCCGGGGTTACCACTCTTTATCTCGATAGTATTGCCGAGAAATTTATACTTGATCATTCTGCAACTCCGGCATTCAAGGGATACGCTGGCTTCCCAAAAACCCTCTGTACATCAGTAAATGATCAGGTGGTTCATGGAATTCCTTCAGATTATCAGCTTAAAGAAGGGGATATTATTTCGATCGACTGTGGAGTAATCCTGAACGGCTGGTATGGCGATAGCGCCTATACATTTGCAGTCGGGAAGATAAGTGAAGAAACAAAGAGACTGCTCAAATTTACTAAAGCATCTCTCGAAGAAGGTGTAAAAGCAGCAGTCGCGGGAAACAGGGTGGGAGATATTTCCTATGCAATACAGACCAAAGCAGAAAGTGGAGGATATTCTGTCGTAAGAGAACTTGTTGGCCATGGCATCGGAAAAAAATTGCATGAAGCTCCGGAAGTGCCAAACTTTGGAAAGAAAGGAACCGGACCTAAAATGGAAAAGGGACTGGTGATCTGCATCGAACCAATGATAAATCTGGGTAATAAAGAAACTATTCAGATGAAAGACGGATGGACCATTAAAACCGCTGATGGAAGACCTTCGGCACATTTTGAATATGCCGTTGCAGTTAATAAAGGTAAAGCAGACGTATTGACAACATTTAAATATATTGAAGAAGTATTAAATAAAATGTAATCGTATGGCTAAACAACCATCTATTGAGCAGGACGGTACTATCATTGAAGCTCTTTCCAATGCTATGTTCAGGGTGGAGCTTGAAAACGGACATGTTATTACCGCGCATATCTCGGGTAAGATGAGAATGCATTATATTAAAATACTGCCTGGCGACACTGTAAAGGTTGAGATGTCACCATATGATCTGACAAAAGGAAGAATAACATTCAGGTATAAATAGAAATAATAAGATAATGAAAGTAAGAGCATCTGTAAAAAAGCGCAGCGCTGACTGTAAAATAGTCAGAAGAAAAGGGCGCATTTACATTATAAATAAGAAAAATCCCAAGTTCAAACAGAGACAGGGATAATTTAATTAATTTTGCAACTCAATTTAAGGAAAATTAAATATGGCACGTATTGTTTGGGTAGATTTACCAAGACATAAAAGAGGCGAAGTCGGACTTACTTACATCTATGGAGTAGGCAGAAGCACTGCTCAGAAAGTTCTTGATGAAGCTGGTGTTGACAGGAATATCAAGGTTGAGGAGTGGACCGATGAGCAAATAAACACTATTCGCCGGATACTTAATGATAACTTTAAGCTTGAAGGTGAACTCCGTTCAGAAACTCAGCTTAATATTAAAAGGCTCATGGATATCGGTTGCTACAGAGGTATGCGCCACCGTACCGGACTTCCCGTAAGAGGTCAGAGTACAAAAAACAATGCAAGAACTCGTAAAGGCAGAAAGAAAACTGTTGCAAACAAGAAAAAAGCTACTAAATAATTAGATTATGGCAAAGAAGACAGGATTGTTAAAAAAGAGAATTGTCAAGGTTGAGCCATCAGGGCAGGCACATGTCCATTCGTCATTCAATAATATTATAGTAACACTGACCAATAATTCAGGTCAGGTTATCTCATGGGCATCAGCAGGAAAGATGGGATTTAAAGGTTCAAAGAAAAATACTCCTTATGCTGCTCAAATGGCTTCTGAAGAATGTGGTAAAGTAGCTTATGATCTTGGACTAAGGAAAGTGAAAGTTTTTGTCAAAGGACCCGGATCAGGACGTGAATCAGCTATCAGAGCAATTGCAAATGCAGGTATAGAAGTTACTGAAATAGTTGATGTTACTCCTATGCCTCATAATGGCTGCCGCGCACCGGGGAGAAGAAGAGTATAAGTATTAGATAATAATTAGTCAGAATAAATATAAAGTACAATGGCAAGATATATCGGCCCAAAATCAAGAGTCGCAAGAAAATTCGGAGATCCGATCTACGGTCCTGATAAACACCTGGACAGAAAGAATTTCCCTCCGGGTCAGCACGGGATAAATAAGAAAAGGAAAAAAACTTCAGAATACGGCATTCAGCTCAGAGAAAAGCAGAAAGCTAAATATACCTATGGAGTTCTTGAACGTCAGTTCCGCAATACCTTCGAAAAGGCATCAAGAACTAAAGGTGTCACAGGCGAAGTGCTCCTGCAGCTGCTTGAATCCAGGCTCGATAATGTTGTTTATCGGCTGGGTGTAGCTCCGACCAGATCAGGTGCCCGTCAGCTTGTATCACATCGTCATATCACTGTAAATGGTGAAGTTGTAAATATCCCATCATTTCAGCTTAAAGCAGGCGATATCATCGGTGTTCGCGAGAAATCAAAATCCCTTGAGTCAATTGTTGATTCCCTTACAACAAGAAAATCTTCAAAACTTTCCTGGCTTGAATGGGACGAGACACAAATGGCAGGTAAATTTATGAATGTACCTGAACGCACTGATATTCCTGAAGATATTAAGGAACAACTTATTGTAGAATTGTATTCAAAGTAATAATATAAGATAATTGTATGGCCATTTTATCATTTCAGAAGCCCGATAAAGTAATAATGCTGGAAGCGGACGACAAACTCGGAAAATTCGAATTCCGTCCACTTGAACCTGGCTATGGTATTACCGTTGGTAATGCTCTGAGAAGAATACTTCTCTCTTCGCTCGAAGGTTATGCTATCACATCTATAAAAATAGATGGCATAGACCACGAATTCTCTACTATCAAAGGCGTTATCGAAGATGTAACCGAAATCATCCTGAACCTGAAACAGGTCAGGTTTAAGAGAACCGTTGAAGATGTTGATAATGAGAAGATAACGATGAAGGTTCATAATAAGGAAGTTTTCAAAGCCGGAGACCTTAACAACGCTCTCAGCAACTTTGAAGTGCTTAATCCTGAGTTGGTTATATTGCGAATGGAATCTGATGTTAAGCTCCAGATTGAACTTACAATCGGTAAAGGCAGAGGATATGTTCCGGCTGAAGAAAATGAACCTGCTGATGCTGAATTTGGCCTTATTGCAATCGATTCAATATTCACCCCGATCAGGAATGTGAAATATGCAATTGAGAACTATCGTGTCGAGGAAAAAACTGACTATGAGAAGCTGCTGTTTGAGATAGAAACCGACGGCTCTATTCATCCAAAAGAAGCATTGAAAGAGGCTGCTAAAATTCTTATCTATCATTTCATGCTATTCTCCGACGAAAAAATAACTCTCGACTCGGATGATAAGCTTGCTAATGAAGAGTTTGATGAAGAAGTTCTTCATATGAGGCAGCTGCTTAAAACAAAACTAATTGACCTTGACTTATCAGTAAGAGCGCTTAATTGTTTGAAAGCAGCTGAGGTTGAGACACTTGGCGACCTTGTTAAGTTCAATAAAAACGATCTTCTGAAATTCAGGAACTTTGGTAAAAAGTCACTTACAGAGCTCGACGAGCTGCTTGAATCCATGAGCCTTTCTTTTGGGATGGATGTGAGCAAATATAAGCTTGAGAAAGATTAATTTCAAAATTGAGAAGGAAACAAAGAAATGCGACATTCAAGAGTTATAAATCATTTAGGAAGAACGAGTTCACACAGGAAGTCGATGCTTGCAAATATGGCTACTTCGCTTATCCTTCATAAAAGGATTACTACAACTACAGCCAAAGCTAAAGCCCTGAAGACTTATGTTGAACCTCTTATCACAAGATCAAAAGAGGATTCAACCCATTCAAGAAGAATGGTATTCCGTTTTCTCAAGGATAAAAAAGCGGTATCTGAATTATTCAGAGATATATCACCTAAAATCGGTGAAAGACCCGGCGGATATACACGCATTTTAAAAACAGGGAACAGGATTGGCGATAATGCTGAAATGTGCATCCTTGAGCTCGTCGATTATAATGAAGCTATGATGGGTGGTGGCGAAGCAGCTAAAACAAAAACGACCAGAAGAAGAAGAGCAATTAAGAAGAAATCTGAAACCGCAGCTACTGAAAAAACAGTAAAGACAAAAGTTGAAAAAGCTAAAGAACCGGTTGCTGATGCTGAGGAGACTCCTGAAGAATCTGCTGCAGAAGAGAAATAGAAGAAATGATAATTTAATATGAAAGGGATAATTAATAATGATCATTATCCCTTTTTTTGTATATTGCACTATTGTTTAATATAAATTTAAATTCCTATGGGTCAAATAGTTAGTGTTCATGCTCGTGAGATCCTCGATTCCCGCGGCAATCCTACAATTGAAGTTGAAGTAACAACAACCAGTGGTTATTTTGGAAGGGCAGCAGTGCCTTCAGGTGCATCAACCGGTGAAAACGAAGCTCTTGAATTAAGGGATGGTGACAAAAATCGCTACCTGGGTAAAGGAGTTCTTAAGGCCGTCCACAATGTCAATAATGTCATTGCCGAAGAAATAACAGGAATGGACGTTACTGATCAGAACGGAATTGACAAAAAAATGATCGAACTTGATGGTACCAGTACAAAAAGTAATCTGGGTGCTAATGCTATCCTGGGTGTCTCACTTGCAGTAGCCAAAGCAGCTGCAACTTACCATGGATTGCCATTATTCAGATATATTGGAGGTGCTAATGCAGTCACGCTGCCAATACCGATGATGAATATAATTAACGGAGGATCACACTCTGATGCTCCGATTGCTTTTCAGGAATTTATGATAAGACCCGTTGGTGCTCCATCTTTCAAGGAAGGATTACGAATGGGGGCAGAAGTGTTTCATTCCCTGAAAAAAGTTCTCAAAGGACGAGGACTCAGTACAGCTGTTGGTGATGAAGGAGGTTTTGCTCCCAACCTTGAGGGAACAGAAGATGCTCTTGAAACAATACTGAAAGCAATTTCAGCGGCAGGATATAAACCAGGTGTGGATGTCACTATTGCTCTTGATCCTGCTGCTTCAGAATTTTACGACAATGGCATGTATAACTATGCAAAATTTGAAGGGCCTAAAGGTGCAAGGAGAACTTCAAAAGAGCAGGTTGACTATTTTGAGAAGCTTATAAGCAAGTATCCTATTGATTCGATTGAAGATGGTATGGCAGAAAGCGACTGGGATGGATGGAAGATGCTGACAGAAAGGATCGGGAAAAAATGCCAGGTTGTTGGTGATGATGTATTTGTTACAAATGTTGAATATCTGAAGAAAGGTATAGAACTGGGTTGTGCCAATTCAATCCTGATTAAGGTAAATCAGATCGGCACCCTGACCGAAACACTCGCTTGTATAGAGATGGCACACAGGGCTGGTTATACCACTGTTACATCACATCGTTCAGGTGAAACGGAAGATGTAACAATTGCCGATATAGCTGTTGCCACAAATTCCGGGCAGATTAAAACTGGATCATGCAGCCGTACCGACAGGATAGCTAAATACAACCAGCTTCTGAGGATCGAGGAGATGCTCGGTGATCTGGCTGTGTATGGGTATAAGAAGTAATGCTTAATTAGTTGATATTAAAGAGACTATCGATGAGATAGTCTCTTTTTTTAAGAACCCCCTTTAATTCCCCCTAGGAGGGGAAAAAAATGGGCTACATTTATAAGGTATTTTTCTCCCCCTCTGGGGGAGATGTCAGCTTAGCTGACAGAGGGGGTTTATAGTTATAAGAGAGCCTAAGAATAAGTACTGTTCTCATTTTCCGATGTTATTAACAATTGTTGATAACTCTTGTTTATATCAGGTTTACAACAAGGGTTACCTTTTCATTGTTTTTAGCCATTCTTAATTTACATTTGATCTATCGGGTGAGCGATAAAAGGCTGCTCAAAAGATGTGGAACCGGAAAAGGTTACTTAAATGAAACACAATCCGGCTCATTCAGACCTCCGGGTTTGCGCGTCAAGAGAGCCGAAGGCTGAACGAAGGGACATGGTCCCAGACCAATACCGGGTGTTCAGTAGGTCGACGAAAACCGGAAACGTTCTTTCAACGACTGAGTCACAGGGCCTCAGAAAAACAAAGGGCTTCGGCCCCAAGTCATCTGAAACTGGTGCCAATTCCTTCGGGAAATGGCCACTGGAGCCTGAAGGACACTTCGTCCTGGAATGTCCTGCCGAAAGACGGGAACAAAGGGACAGCTGGAAGGTTATGCCGTAACAAGTAAAACCGGAAAGCTTTGGGTTGCAGGAACAGATCGTAAGACCTGGAATGCAGCCGGTCAGAATAACAGTAATCCGACGCCGTATGCGGCCTCGGTTGCAAACGGTGAATGGGAACTAATCCTTGCGAATAGTTCCCATTATTGTTTTATATACCTCTTAAAACCCACCCCTCCAGGGAGGGGATCTTTTGTTTCCTTTACACCTTGTACCTTGTACCTTGAACCGTGTACCTTTTTCTTTATCTTTGATCTTCATTTTCCGTTTATGTCATTTAAAGGATTATCTGATTTTATAAACCATCTCGAAAAAGAGAATGACCTACAGCGTATTAAGACATTCGTTGATCCCGTTCTTGAAATAACTGAAATTACTGACCGCATATCCAAATCCGGAGGTAAAGCCCTGCTTTTTGAAAACACCGGTACCGACTTCCCTGTACTTATAAATGCTTTTGGCTCCGATAACCGCATAGTAAAAGCACTGGGAAGAGAAATCCTCGATGATATTGATAGTGAAATACTCTCTCTGTTCGATAACCTTACTAAGCAAAAAGATAATTTTTTAAGAAAGCTCTCGTCACTTCCTGATCTGATTAAGATATCCGGCTTTTTCCCTTCCCGAATCAGGGGAAAAGGTACATGTCAGCAGGTTGTGCACAGAGATCCGGACCTGGCAATCCTTCCAGTCCTGAAATGCTGGCCGTATGATGGCGGTCGTTTTATAACCCTGCCTATGGTTCATACTGTTCATCCAATAACCGGAAAAAATGCCGGTATCTGTAGCCCTGGGCGGTGACCCGGTGTACACTTATTCAGCTACAGCACCTCTGCCTGAAGACGTCAATGAATATATCCTTGCAGGATTCCTTCGTAAGAAAAAAGTAAAGCTCGTTAAATGCCTCACCAATGATCTCTATGTTCCTTTTGATTCTGATATTGTCATCGAAGGATATGTTGACCCTGCGGAGGAACCATTTTGGGAAGGTCCTTTTGGCGATCATACCGGGTTTTATTCCCTCGCAGACTGGTATCCGAGATTTCATGTTACCTGTATAACTCATTCAGCAAAAGCAGTTTATCCTGCAACAATTGTTGGCATCCCGCCAATGGAGGATGCATGTTTTACTAAAGCTACTGAAAAAATTTTCCTTGCCCCGGTCAAAATTGCTGTTCAACCCGAGATAGAAGATCTTCACATGCCTTCTGCCGGTGTGGCTCATAATCTTGTAATCGTCAAAATAAACAAGAAATACCCGGGCCAGGGGAAAAAAGTAATTAATTCATTGTTTGGAGCAGGGCAGATGATGTTTACTAAATACCTTGTTGTTGTCAGCAGTGAAATTAATATCAGGAATTACAATGAACTCTTGCTGCATGTCTATCAAAATACAGATTTCAGGTCAGATCTTATATTTACTTCCGGGCCTCTTGATGTTCTTGATCACTCAGCTGACAAATTTTCATTTGGCGGCAAGCTGGGAATTGATGGTACTATTAAAAATAATGAAGAGATATCAAACAGTAAGTCAGGTTCTTCGGAGGAATTTTTAAAACCGGAACGATCTTCTTTAAATCACTGGAAACAGATATTCAATGCTGAATGTAATGTAAATCTGATAAGCAGCCTGAAGATTATTATTGCCGGGCTGAATCAATCAGAAGATCCTATGGCAGTTGAGAAATCAATTAAAAGACTTACTGATAATAATCTGATAGATACTCTCAGACTGATTCTGGCTGTAGATCATACTGTTGATGTAAATGACTTATATACAGTAATATGGCAAGTCCTTGGTAATTCTGATCCGCAGCGTGATATAAAATTTATTTCCGATAATACACTTTTCATTGATGGCACAATAAAAGCTTTCCGTAAAGGAGGCTTCCCTCGTAAATGGCCAAATGTAGTCTGTTCATCCGAAGAGACTATTAATACTATTGATAATAAATGGGCATCTCTCGATATAGGACCTTCTATCCCTTCTCCATCCATTATTGGTTCAAAGCTTTGCCGGCAGGGAACAGATGAGGTTCATTTAAATAACTAATCTTCTTTTAAAACAGCAGCAGGCCGGAAGTACCGATTTTTAGACTATTTTTGCAGTGTGTGATGGTGCCTTTCTTTTTTACATATAAATATGTCTGCTCGAATTTTTATTGCAGATTATTCTTAGCCGGTTTTCAGGATAATTCTGCTATCGATTCCCAGGCCTCTCCATATAGTTTTATTCTTTACGGTGCTCTTATGATTGCTTTTGTTTATTTGCTTGTGATGTCTCAGACAAAGAGTCTCTATAAAGCCCGTAAGCTGCTTAAAGAAAAAGAACAGGCTCTGAATCAGATTGAAAAACAGAAGGTTGAGCTAGAGATCCGAGATAAGAATATAACAGATAGTCTTATTTATGCTCAAAGAATCCAGGAAGCGCTTTTGCCTTCAGAAAATTACTTCCGCAGGCGTTTTAAGGATTCTTTTATTTTTTTCAGACCTAAAGATATAGTCAGCGGCGATTTTTACTGGATAGGAGAAAAAGGTGATAAGATCTTTGTTGTGGGGGCAGATTGTACAGGTCATGGTGTTCCGGGAGCGCTGATGTCGATGATTGGACTGGAGATTATTGAAAAAACAATTAATGAAGATAATATTGAAAAACCATCGGCTATCCTGGCGGTAATGAACAGGGGGCTTGAAAAGACGTTCAGCCGGGAAAAGAATATTGGAACAATTATCAGGGACGGTATGGATATAGGTATCTGTGTCATTGATAAAGAGAAGAAAAAAGTCGAATATTCCGGGGCTTTTTTCCCGCTTTACCTGATCCGCGACAATGCCCTGATTGAAATAAAGGGTGATAAGCTGATTATAGGTATGAATCCGAAGGGAATTTCATACACTGTTAATGAATTCGATCTTAAAAAAAATGACATTCTGTACATCTTCTCCGACGGTTATGTTGACCAGTTTGGAGGGAATGAAAATAAAAAATTTATGTATCGCAGGTTCAGGTATCTTCTGACAACTATCCACCGGTTTCCCATGAATGATCAGAAATCTATACTTGAAGATAATATAAGAACATGGATGGGACGGAATCCTCAGCTGGATGACATGATGGTTATTGGCTTTAAACCTATTTCAGAGGGTACCTAGATAAATTTCTTAATCTTATCTATAAGTGCTGAAGGCTGGAATGGCTTGCTTATATAATCATCAATGCCGGCTGAAATGCATTTCTCTTTATCGCCAAGCATTGCATTCGCCGTAATTGCAATTATCGGGACATGTGTATTGGTGCTGGCTTCGAGTGCCCTTATTTTTTCAGCAGCAATGAGTCCGCTCATTATTGGCATTTGAATATCCATCAGAATCAGATCATAACCGGCAGTCCCGAATTTATCAAGAGCCTCTTTCCCGTTAGAAGCTGTATCAATGCTGTTTACCAGCGGTTTAAGCGTAAGATGTGTAATCTTCTGGTTTATCAGGTTATCTTCAACAAGAAGTATTTTGATGTCTTTCAGCTCCTTATGAATTTTTTCTTTTTGAATAAGCTCCTCGATTTTTGGAGATGCTATATGCTGCCTGGGTTCATGGATAACGCGGGCAAATGGGAGGCTGATATTCAGTACTGTAAAGTTTTTACCGAATTCCTGATTGAATGTACCCTTGCCATTCAAAATTAATCTGGCTGCAAGGCTGTGCTCTGCTTCCTTTTCATTAATTAATAAAATATTCCTGTCTGTCTGGATCCTCAATCCCACATAACTTTTATCTCCTGACTCTTTCTCCTTTTTCAGATTAATTGTGACTTTGGTAGCTCTCTCAGAATATTGATTTTCAATAGTATTAAAGATATCAAGAAAAATTTGCTTCAGGGTTATTGGATCGCCCTGAGATTCAAAGTCGCTGAATTCCTTTCTGTTTAATATAAAATCTATATTGGCTTTATCTTTCAGGCTGTACAGTTCTATTGTATTTTGAATTGTCGACAGAAGATTAAACTTGATTTGCTTCCTTGTTTCGAAGCTAAGGTTTCCGGCTGATTGCATTGTTAATTCATTCACTGTCGTTACCATGTTGTTTGTTGAAGCCACAAATGTTTCCAGAAGCTCTTTTTGCTTTTTCTGGAGACCTGACTCCATAAGCATATCGGTAATAATGACCAGGTTATTCAGAGGTTCTCTTATCTTATGTGAAAAATCAATGATCACATTATCTTTCTTTTCGTTTGAGGTAGAAACATCATTCAGGGAATTCCTGGCAGATTTTAAAAGTGAAATATTTTTTTTGACTAGAAAAATTCCTAAACAGGCAACAGCAAACATAGCTATACCTGCATAAAGTGCTAAATCAAACATTATCAGAACAATAGCAACGATAATTAAGGATATCGCAGCATAGGCAATTAATTCAATCTTCCTGATATTCTTTTCAAAAAATTCGCTGGCCGGCTGATTTGATTCGTTATTATTGTTATATTCTCCGGTTTCTTTATCCATGGCTCATTTCTTAAGTTGTGTAAAATTAAGCAAAATATATAATAAATATACATCAACTAAAGTTTACACGCTTGTAAGGAAATCGTTAAATTTGTCGTGACGGTATGATTTTTGAACAGGGAAAATAAATCACTATTGTTATGAAAAAGTTTTTCAGGATATTTTTTCTATTTACCATTATTATTTCTGCTGTTTCTCTTATCAGGGTTAGGGGACAGGGGCAGGAGCATGAGAGTATGGTTAAGTATACTCCTGATTTCAGATTTAAGGATGGAATCTACGTTAATTTTGATCAGGTTAAATCAAATAGCCCGATTCCAAAAGCGAAACTGTTGACATCGACTGATTACAATGATAAGGAGTTCTTTAAAAAACTCCTGGAGTCCGATAAAATCTATTATTATGATGGTATGGGAGTAAGGCAGGAAATCGCGACAAATATGATTTGGGGTTATGCACGGAACGGCGTACTGTATATTCAGGTACAGGATAATTTTACCAGGATAACCTTTGTAGGCAGTATCTGCCATTTCGTTGCTGACATAACAACGGTTGATACGCGTTACTCGCCCTATGGCGGATATTATGATCCTTATTCCTATTATTCTCCCTATGGATATGGCAATTATTACTATCCTTACGGTTCATATTATTCGCCTTATGCGCGAAACAATATGTCCAGAAATGAGGTTAAGCAGTATCTTCTCGATTTTGAAACAGGCAAGATCATTGAATTTAATCGTGAGGGGACTGAATTATTGTTGATGAAAGATGAAAAGCTTTATGAGGAATTTGTCAGGCTTCCGAGGAAAGATAAAAAAGATTTAATGTTTGTTTACATTCGTAAATTTAATGAAAACAATCCTTTATATATCCCTGTAAATCAATAAGAAACATGAATAAAGTATTATCAGTTATTCCAGTCCTCTTTTTCTCTGTTGTTCTATGCGGGCAAGCTCCATTCCCCTCAAAGGATGAAATAAAACAGTTTAGTGTATCAAAAACATGTGTGGTTCTTGAAAATGACCCGTTTTCGACTTATAATAAGTATATAAAAGATGCTGTAACTCAATTCTGGAAAGTCACTCCGTTTGAATTTATTGATGTAAAGGAATTTAACGTTCGCAGAATAAAGCCGGCATATTCATTCATTGTTCTGACAGAGACTAATTATGAAAAAGATAAAACAAACGCAGTCTATAATTTCATAAATCTTCTCCAGGGTAAAAATGTCAATAAGCTTGGCGAAATGCCCGAGATTTGTGCAATACCATTATCCTATGCGGGCGAAGAGGATATTGAATACAGCTATAAGCTCGGAGCTATACTCGAATTCATGCAGAAACATTCCCAGCTGATAATGGAGAATCCTTCATTGACAGGAAGAAAATATCTGAAATACTATAATGAAAATATACCCGATGTCGCGAATAAAACTATACTGATCAGGCAGGAAGATCTGTCTCCGGATATTAATACAATTGAAAAAATAAAGGCAATCTATTCAAATAAAATAGAAATTGTGTCAGAAGAAGATATCGTGAAAGCTATTGAAGCCAGAACGCCAAATACAGTCATCCTGCATAAGGTAGGACCTGTGGGTGAAAAAAAGAATGAAGGATATTGCTTCAAGATGCTTATAGGTACCGACGATGCCAATATGTATTACTATAATCTTCATACAATTGATAAATCCAGCCCGAATGGATTTTTACCTTCCGACCTTAGACGTCTTGCAAGGAAAGAATGATGCAGCATTATATATAAAGTGAAGTCTTTTGAATAAAGAATGAACGTCATGGAAGAGGTCAAACAATTATCGGAAACTGAAAGAAACTGGGCTATGTTTTGCCATCTGTCTGCTTTTGCAGGTATGCCAGGACTTTTTTTCCCGTTTGGAAGTGTTTTAGGTCCGCTTATTTGCTGGCTGTCACGGAAAGATGAATCTGCATGGGTTGACGAAAACGGAAAAGCTGCAATGAACTTCAATCTCTCAATACTTCTTTATATTCTTCTAGTAAGTCCATTATGTCTCATTAAAATCGGATTTTTAATTATAGGTTTCATTGAAACCTTTAAAGTTATATGTATCATTATCGCAAGCGTAAAAGCTTCAAAAGGAGAGAAATTCAAATACCCGCTGGCAATACCGTTTATTCAATAGTTTGAAGTTCTGAGTTTTGAGTGACTAATGTTATTTATATCAACTCTGGTCTCTCCACACTTTAGCTCACTCTAAACTTTTCAAATTATTCCTGAAAATTCTCAATTTTCAGGATTTTTTTCTATCTTTCTTGTTCATTTTAAAATTATTTGCCATGGGATCACAGAATAAAAAGAAAAAGATCAAAGTCAAGACATTTCAAAAGAAAGATCTTTATCACGACGTTAAGCCTGAAAAGAAAGAAAAGCTGAACAAGAAAGAATTTGAAAAGCAGCTTCTGAGGCAGGAGATAGAACTGGTCAAGCTGCAGGAATGGGTAAAGGCAAATAAGCTAAAAGTTGTTGTAATCTTTGAAGGAAGAGATGCAGCAGGAAAAGGAGGTGTTATAAAAACAATAGCCGGATGTCTTAATCCCAGAATTTGCAGGATCGTAGCCTTAGGCATTCCCACCGAAAAGGAGAAAACCCAGTGGTATTTTCAACGTTATGTCACACAGCTGCCTGCCGGAGGCGAAATTGTTCTGTTTGACAGAAGCTGGTACAACAGGGCTGGTGTTGAGAAAGTAATGGGATATTGCTCCAACGAGGATTATGAAGAGTTCCTCAGAGCTTGTCCTGAATTCGAGAAGATGCTTATCAGATCCGGAATTACGTTGATAAAATACTGGTTCTCAGTTAGTGACAAGGAACAGGAAAAACGTTTCCAGGACAGAATACAGGATCCTACAAAACGGTGGAAAATCAGCCCTATGGACGTGGAATCACGCGATAAATGGGTGGAATATTCCATGGCTAAGGACAAAATGTTCTCATATACCGATACCAAGCAATCACCCTGGTATGTTGTCCATGCAGATGATAAAAGAAGGGCAAGGCTTAATACTATTGAACATTTTCTTTCAATTATACCTTATAAAGATCTTACACCCAAACCATTTAAGCTGCCACCGCTGAAACACGATGTAGCTTATGTTAGACCACCGGTTACCGACCAGACATTCGTACCTGAGAAGTATTGATTAGTCTGCGAAGTCCTTAAAGTCTATAAAGTCCATAAAGTCCTTATATGAAACGACTTTACGGACTTTTGACTTTACGGACTTTCGACTATTATTCCTACTTTTGTCTTTTATCGTTTATCTTTGATCTTATGATTTCAAAGCCATCCATACCTAAAGGAACGCGTGATTTCTCAACTGACGAGATGCTGAAAAGGGAATTCATTTTTGATACCATTAAAAAGGTATTTAAACTATATGGCTATCAACCTATTGAAACCCCGGCAATGGAAAACCTTTCTACTTTGCTGGGCAAATATGGTGAGGAAGGCGACAGGCTTATTTTCAGGATTCTGAACTCAGGAGACTTTCTGGCAGGAGTCAGGGATGAAGATTTACAAAAAAGAGAAGGAGGAAAGCTCTCGCAACAGATTTGTGAAAAGGGATTGAGATACGACCTCACTGTCCCGTTTGCCAGATATGTTGTCCAATACCGTGATAAACTTATTTTTCCGTTTAAAAGATATCAGATTCAACCGGTCTGGCGGGCAGACCGGCCCCAGAAAGGCAGATACCGTGAATTCTTCCAGTGTGATGTTGATGTAATCGGAAGTGATTCATTATTAAATGAATATGAACTCATTAAAATAATTGACGAAGTATTTACCCTGCTTGATATTTCAATTGTTATCAAACTCAATAACAGGAAGATCCTCTCAGGGATAGCAGGTTACATTGGTGAAGGCAGCCGGATAACTGACATAACTGTCGCAATTGATAAGCTTGATAAGATCGGAATTGATGGTGTTAATGAAGTGCTCAGGGAAAAGGGTGTCGCTGCAGGAGCAGTTCAAAAGCTACAGCCATTTCTTAAGCTGAAAGGCGAAACAAATGCTAAGCTCATGAAGATGGAAGAGCTGCTTTCAAAATCTGAAACAGGAATGAAAGGGATTGCTGAACTGAGGACTCTTTTTTCATTTATCCGGGCCGACAAAATTTCAGGTAAAGTTGAGCTTGATCTCACACTTGCGCGCGGACTAAACTATTATACCGGAGCAATAATTGAAGTCAGATCAGCTGATGTTGCAATAGGCAGCATTTGTGGCGGAGGACGCTATGATGATCTTACCGGTGTGTTTGGAATGAAAGGAGTTTCAGGTGTTGGAGTATCGTTCGGAGCCGACAGGATCTGTGATGTAATGAATCAGCTTAATCTCTTCAGAAGCCTGAGCTCTTCTTCAACCCAGGTATTGATACTTAATTTTGGAGAAGCAGAAATAAAGTATGCACTTAATATTTTAAAATTATTAAGGAACCTTAAAATTAAAGCCGAACTCTATCCCGACCAGGTAAAGCTAAAAAAACAAATGTCGTATGCCGATGCGAGGGAAATACCTTATATTATTATTGCCGGCGAGGAAGAGATCAGAGCCAACGAACTGACAATTAAGATTATGTCTTCAGGTGAACAGAAAAAAATACAACTTAAAGATATTAAGTCGTATTTCTTATTTCTTAAAAAAGCGAATGATTAAATTCCTTAGATTCAGTAGTGTATAAAATTATCTCTGCAACTGATTGTTTCTTACCTGTCTTCTCTGCTGTAATTCATTTAATAACACGAGCTTGTACTGGTTTTCAACCTGATAAAATTTTAATATTTTCAATGGAGGAAGTATCCCTTTCATATTATTGTAAAATTCCTTACTGAGATCAGCTTCCTTTATTTCCAGACCAAAATACTTATCACCCAGCTCAGTCAGCTCTTTATCCGACATATTGGCTCCGTTCTGGACAACAGTCCTCGTCATCTGCACTCTTTCAACCTGGATCTTATTCTTCCTGTCCTGGTAATCATTGTAAAGCGGCCAGAATTTTTCAGCTTCCTGTGGAGTAAGATTTAATTTCTGAGTGAAGAATGCAATTTTATATGAATTCAGTTTTTCAAGATTCGGATTCTGTGCAGAAACCCTTAAGGATGATAAAATCATCATAATAATTAAAACGACAACTCCTCTTTTCATAGCTTTATATTTATAAAAGTTCATATATTTCATTTATTCCAACGTTCTCAAGTATCAGGTAATCAATAATTTCTGAATTACTGACTTCTGGTACTCTATCATAAAAGGTTGTTGGATCAACATTTTCTTCGAGCGTTTGAATATCAATATCATCGAGAAAAGAATCCGAAATTTCCATCAGACTTATTTCGGATATCTTCCCGTTTTTATTGTCAGGGAGGAATATTCTTAGAGCTGTATAGCTTAAAAGCACTAACAAGACAACAGATGCTGCAATTGCCAGAGCCGGCCGCAGTCTGCGGAATAATCCGATCTTCCTGACTTCAGGTCCAGTGCTGATTTCAGCTTCGACAGTAGCAGAAATGATCTTCCTTGTTACATCCTCGAAGTAATTTTCCGGCACTTTAAATGGATTTTTACCTGGTATTTTATCTGACTCTTTCATCATTTATTTAGATGATTAAATAACAAAATAGTTTAACTCTCACCCAATATTTTTTCAATTTTTTTAACTGCATAATGATATGATGCTTTCAGTGCACCTTCGGAGGTTTTAAGTATTTTGCTCATATCTTCATACGTCATCTCTTCAAAGTATTTAAGGTTGAATACAACACGCTGTTTTTCAGGTAATTGCAGAATTGCATTTTGCAATTTTACCTGCGCCCCGTCGCCATCGAACCATGTACTGCCTTCCATCGAGCTCGTAAAAAAGTTTCCTATATCATCCAGAGAAACAGTCGTGTTTCTCTTTCTTTTATTTATTAATGTCAGCGATTCGTTGGTTGCAATTGCATAAAGCCAGGTGTACAGTGCGCTTTCATTTCTGAACTCACTAATATTTTTCCATGCATTGATAAAAGTATTTTGCAATGCATCATCAGCATCTTCATGCAAAATAACAAGCCGTCGGATATGCCAGTAAAGCCTTGAGCTGTATCGCTCTACGACCAGCCTGAATCCCCTGTTAACATCTGTTTTAAGGAGTTTCAAAATATCTGTATCCTGATTTACCTTATCCAAATTAGTTCAGGCTTTTAATCATTAGATAAGCAAGATAACCAAAGGTTTAAAGATAGATATCAAATAGTGAAACAAAAAGAATTATTGCCACTAAGGCACGAAGTCACTAAGGTTCACAAAGAAACTTCGTTGATCTAGTCTTGGTGTAACTTTGTGTCTTGGTGTCTTCGTGGCAAAAAAGGAAATTGTACATTTGTATCCGTAATAATCCTGAAGTTTATGGCTCTCCAATGCGGAATAATCGGAATTACCAATGTTGGCAAAACAACGATATTTAATTGTATATCAAATACAAAAGGTGAAACAAACGCTTTTGCTTTTAGCGCTACAAAATCGAATATCGGAGTTGTTCAGGTTCCTGATAAACGGCTATATGAGCTTGAAAAACACCAGGTTACTGAAAAAATTATTCATACTACAGTAGAAATTGTCGATATTCCAGGGTTTTGATAACGAAGCTTTACCTCATATAGACGGGTCGGTGAATCCTGTCAGAGATATTGAAACTATTGACCTTGAATTACAGGTTAAAGATCTCGAGTCAGTTGAAAAAAAGATTGAACGTCTTAAGAAAGCCTCAAAAGCAGGCGACAAGGATGCAGTGCATGGTCTGGAAGTGCTTGACCGCTACCATGAACACATAGAAGGTTTCAACAATGCAAGAATGCTGGCTGTGAAAGATGAGGAAAAAAAATATATCGACGACCTTTTCCTTCTTACAATGAAACCAGTCATGTATGTCTGCAATGTGGATGAGAAATCAGCAATAAGCGGTAATAAATATGTCGATAGTGTAAAAGAGTTTCTTAAAGGTAAAAATGCTGAAATTCTGGTTATTGCAGGAGCTATTGAAGCTGAAATCGCTGAGCTGGAAAATATTGAAGACCGTCTGGCGTTTTTAAAAGATGCAGGTCTTGATGAACCCGGAGTTGATAAGCTTGTCAGATCAGCATATAAGCTGCTGAATCTTCAGACATTCTTTACTTTAGGGCCAAAGGAGATTAGAGCATGGACGATTAAACAAGGTACGACTGCATCCCAGGCAGCCGGGATAGTTCACTCCGACCTTGAAAGGGGATTTATCAGGGCAGAAGTGATGAAATATAATGACTTTATCACCCTTGGAACAGAGCATGCCTGTAAGGAGGCCGGTAAATTCTATATTGAAGGGAAGAATTATATTGTCCACGATGGTGATATTCTGTATATAAGATTCAACGTCTGATGACTAAACGGCTGATTATTATATTATTTCTATTACCTTCTGTCGCTTTGCAGTGCTTATCGCAGAATTCTGATAAAGACAACCTTTTACGATCAGAAGTCACTCAGTATGGACAGGCAAGGGTAAATATCCCTTTTCCCGGCATCAGAGAAGTTAATGCACTTTCAGCCTATGTATCGGTAAGCTCAGTCCGGAAGAAGAGTGTTGAAATTGTTCTGTCACCGCTTACAGTCGAATGGTTCATATCACAGAAATATAGCTATGCAATACTGGTAAGGCCTGATATTAAGGGCATTATGACATCTTCAGATGTTAAGCAGGCTATGGAATGGGATAGCTACCCCACATATTCGCAGTACGATTCAATAATGCAAAGCTTTTCAACGCTTTATCCTTCACTTTGTCACCTTGATACGATAGGAAAAACCAATTATAACAAGTATGTTCTGGCTCTTAAAATATCTGATAATCCTAATATTGATGAGGAAGAGCCTGAGACTTTTTACTCATCTACCATCCATGGCGATGAAACCGGAGGATTTATCCTGATGCTGCGCCTGGCAGATTATTTGTTAAAAAATTATGGTACAATCAGCAGGGTGACGAATCTTGTCGATAATCTCGAAATATGGATCAATCCTCTGGCAAATCCCGACGGGACGTACTGGACAGGAAATACAATTTCCTCACCTACAAGATATAATGCAAACGGGTATGATCTTAACAGGAATTTTCCCGATCCTGAAACGCCAAATACGGTCAAGCAGAAGGAAACCATTGATATGATGAAGTTTATGAGAGAACACCATTTTGTTATCTCAGCAAATTTCCATGCAGGCGATGAAGTGGTAAATTACCCCTGGGACAGGTGGTACAGGCAGCATGCAGATAATGACTGGTTTTATTACATCAGCCGGAAATATGCTGATACAGTGCACCTTTATTCGGTACCTGGTTATATGGATGACGATATTATCTTTGACAATGGTGTAACCAATGGATATGACTGGTATAAAATAAACGGAGGGCGACAGGATTTCATGACCTGGGAATTACAGGGACGTGAAGTGACTATAGAACTCGATTATAATTATGTAACTCCTGTTGCAAATCTTAATTCATTATGGCAGTACAACTGGCGGTCTCTGCTGGGGTATATTGAAAATGCGATGTACGGGGTCCATGGATTGGTTAAAGATTCCACAACCGGTGATCCGGTGGCGGCAAAAATATTTATTACAGGTCACGACAAAGACAGCTCACAGGTGTATTCCGATACTCTGACCGGAAATTTTGTGAGACTTTTATCCGCGGGAACATGGGATCTTGAATTTTCGTCAAAAGGCTACTATAATAAAACAGTAAATGTTGTTGTAACTGACGAACTGAAGACTGAAATCATTGTTGAAATGGTACCCATATTAAATCCTATTGATACCGTAACAACAACAGCGCTTCTTCTTTATCCCAATCCTGCTGAGGAATATATAAAAGCGGTTTTGCCTGACCGGCAAATCGGGAAAATCAATGTAAGTATCTATAATTCAATAGGTTTGAAGCTGGCAGAATATAGTGTGACTACTACTGAAGACACTCCGCTGCTCATTAATGTGAAAGGTCTGACAGGTGGTATCTATTCCCTGGTAATAACAAACTCTTCCACAAATGTCACCGATAAAAGCCGGTTTATCGTTGTCCACCGGTAATATATTATATCTGCATTTTATTACGTGTTATTGCTACTTGTCTTAAAAAAACTACTTTTGAACCTTATTAAATTCAGACGAGTAATAAACAAGATCAACGAACATAATTCTATGATTGGAGTAAAGACAATAAAGCAAACTGCAACGATTCTTTTATCAACATTTAGTTTTACCGGTTTAATGGGGCAGGGAGCATATCTCCCTCCTGAGAAGCCAAAGCTTATTATTGGTATTGTTGTTGAACAGCTCAGGTACGATCAGCTTGAAAAATTCCGCAGCAGGTTTTGTGAAAACGGTA
>JAPLEC010000443.1 GCA_026391515.1 Bacteroidia bacterium
TAATATTTCAATCATAACGTATGTTAATTTCAATGTTAATATATTGATTATCAAAAGTTATATATTTTTTAACATGTTTAAAAAATGTTTATTCTTTAATGATTGTATGAAAAACAACATAAATTTAAATTTATTTCTAACCTAATTAACAGCATAACAATATCATTATATATAAGAAAGTTTTAAAATATTAAATGATTATATAATGTTAATAAAGGAATAAAAAGCTCTATGAAAAGAAAAGAGAAAAAAGATTATATATCAGAAATACGAAGAATAAAGGCTGAAAAAAATGCAATTATTCTGGCTCATTATTATCAGGCAGGTGAAATTCAGGATATTGCTGATTTTGTTGGAGATAGTCTTGCTCTTTCGCAAAAAGCAGCTGTGAATGATGCAGACATTATTCTTTTTGCAGGAGTAAAATTCATGGCAGAAACTGCAAAAATTCTGACTCCGGGAAAAAAAGTTCTCCTCCCCGATTTAGATGCAGTATGTTCACTGGCTGATTCATGTAAAGAAAAAGATTTCCGGGAATTCATTAAGAATAATCCTGGAAGAACAGTTATATCATATATAAACACAACTGCAGAAATAAAGGCATTATCAGATATTATTTGCACATCATCAAATGCAGTCCAGATTGTTGATTCACTTCCAAAAGATGAAAAAATAATCTTTGCACCAGACAGAAATCTTGGAAATTATGTTTTAAATAAGACAGGACGAGATATGGTAATATGGAATGGAACATGTCATGTTCATGAGGAATTTTCACTGGAAGCAATTTTAAGTTTAAAAGATAAAAACCCTGATGCAAAAATTATAGTTCATCCTGAATGTGAGCTGCCGGTAAGAATGGTAGCAGATTATATTGGTTCAACATCAGCTTTGCTTAATTTTACAAAAAGTGATAATGGTAATTGTTATATTATAGCAACAGAACCGGGAATAATTCATCAGATGAAGAAACAAAACCCGACGAAAAAATATATTCCGGTACCACCAAAAGACTCTACATGCGGTTGCAGCGAATGTAACTTCATGAAACTTATTACAATAGAAAAAATATACAGATGTCTGAAAAATGAAAAGCCGGAAATATTTGTTGATAATAAAATATTGATTGATGCCCAAAAACCAATAAAAAGAATGATGGAGATTTCTAAAAAACTTGGACTGTAAACCATGAGAAAAATATTAATCATATTCATCTTAATAATATTCGGAATAAGCGGATATTCTCAGATAAATGAAGAATTGAAAGACGGTTATCAGGTATTTAAATATCCGAATGGAACTGTTTCAAGCGAAGGATTAATAAAAAACGGAAAACCAGATGGATTTTGGAAGAGTTATTATGTGACAGGTATTAAAAAGTCTGAAGGAAGATATACCAGCTTTAAGCTTGACAGCATCTGGTTATTCTATGATCAGATAGGAGATACTACCGATAAGATCAGCTACTTGTTCGGAAAGAAAAACGGGTATTATTATAAATATAAGAAAGATCCTTCTGTAGGAACCTATATCTGGTCAAAAGAGCTTTTTGCAGGCGACAAAAAAGAAAGAACAGCGTTTATATATTTTCCAGATGGTAAAATACAGCAAACCATACCATACAATTCAGGGAAAAAAGAAGGATTATCAAAAGAATTTGATCAGGAGGGGAATGTAATTGTCTTGCTTGAATATAATAACGACTTCCTTGTAAGCAGAGAAAAAATTAACAGATATGATAATAACAGGTTAAAGCAGGGAGAGTGGAAAGAATTTTATCCAAACGGAAAAATAAAGTCGGAAAAAACATATAAAGACGATCTGCTGCATGGATACTACAAAGATTATGATACTAAAGGGAACCTGGTGCTTACCATGCTTTATGAAAATGGATCAATTGTTAAATCTAATGTTGAAGATCAGCCAGAGATTGATTTTGTGAAAAGATACGACAGTGACAATAAGCTGATTTATATCGGTCCATATAGAAATAATGTACCTGTCGGTGTTCACAGAGAATACGGACCGGACGGTAAAATAACCAAAGCATATATTTACAATGATAATGGTTTACTGATGTCAGAAGGAATAGTTGATGAATCAGGAAACTTTAACGGAAAATGGAAAGACCTCTATCCTGACGGAAAAGTACAGGCCGAAGGAGCGTATACCGACAACAGGAGAACCGGTTTATGGAAATTCTATAATATTTCTTCTAAGGTTGAACAGACAGGATATTATAACAACGGAAGACCCGACGGTTTATGGAAATGGTATTATGATAACGGAGCCATCTTAAGGGAAGAAGAATATTTTCAGGGTCAGCGCGATGGAGCTTATGCTGAATATTCAGAAACCGGAGATATTGTCGGGCAAGGCCAGTATTCGGACGGAGAAAGAAACAGCGACTGGAAATTTAAAGCAGGCGATAATATGGAAGCAGGAAAATATATTATCGGATTAAAAGACGGCTTGTGGAAATCATATTATTTGGATGGGAAATTAAGATTTAAAGGAAATTTTGTACAGGGCAACCCTGATGGTCAGCAGCTTTTTTATTATGAAAATGGAAAATTGAAGGAAGAACAATTTTATAAAATGGGAATCAGGCAGAAAATCTGGAAAAAATTCGACGAAGAAGGATCTCCTGTCCTGACAATTACTTATAAAGACGATGTCGAAACAAGTATTAATGGAGTGAAAATAAATCTTCCCGAAAGCGACACGAAGCTGATAAAATAATTATATTGCTTTATGGAAGAAAATTTCAGTATCCGGAAGAACGACATTTCAATACCTGACAAGGAATTTGAAAAGCAGCTAAGACCCGTTAACTTCAATGATTTCAGGGGACAAAAGCAGGTAATTGATAATCTGATAGTTTTTGTAACCGCTGCAAAAAAAAGAGGCGAACCCCTCGACCATGTCCTTTTGCATGGACCCCCGGGTCTTGGAAAAACAACGCTGGCGTCAATAATTTCAAATGAGCTCCAGGTTAATATTCGTGTTACATCTGGACCGGTTCTCGACAAGCCTGGCGACCTGGCAGGATTACTTACAAATTTAGAGGAGGGCGATGTTCTTTTTATAGATGAGATACACCGCCTGAGTCCTGTTGTTGAAGAATATCTTTATTCGGCAATGGAAGATTTCCGGGTCGATATTATGATCGATAAAGGCCCAAGTGCAAGATCGGTTCAGCTGACACTTAATAAGTTCACTCTAGTCGGGGCAACAACAAGATCCGGATTGCTTACCAGTCCGCTCAGGGCCAGGTTTGGCATCACTTTCCACCTTGAATATTATGACCAGGAAGTTCTCTCTTGGATAGTAAAAAGATCTGCAGGAATTCTTAAAATAAAAATTGAAGAAAATGCAGCGGTCGAAATAGCAAAAAGAAGCCGGGGAACACCAAGAATCGCAAACGCACTTTTAAGAAGAATCCGCGATTTTGCACAGGTTAAAGGCACCGGAAAAGTTGACCTTGAAATAACAAAATACAGCCTTAATGCTCTTAATATTGATCAGTTCGGGCTTGATGAAATGGACAACAGAATACTTTCAGCAGTGATTAATAAATTTAACGGAGGTCCGGTCGGATTAAATACAATAGCTACTGCAGTGGGTGAAGAAAGTGGCACCATTGAAGAAGTTTATGAACCGTTTCTTATTAAAGAAGGTTTTCTTAAACGAACACCACGGGGTCGTGAAGCAACGGAACATGCTTATAAACACCTGGGAATCAAATTTAAACGCGATTTAAACGGCTCTCTTTTCTAATAGGAAATCAGAATAGATGATTCAGATGTAATTGTATTTAATTAAATACATTACTGATCTTTTCGAGACCTTTTTTATTTAAGATCCGGATCTTTCTTCCATTCAGCTCAACCAGCTTATCTGATTTGAATTCTGATAAAAGCCTGATTACTGATTCTGTCGCAGTACCGACAATGTTAGCAAGCTCTTCACGGGTGAGCGATATCTGAAGATAGTTCTGATCATCGAGACCAAAATCAGCAACAAGCAAAAGAAGTATTTCAGCAAGTCTTTCCCTGACAGTTTTCTGGGCAATGTCGGTTATAAAAGAATTTGCTTCACCAAGCTCATGACAAGCCAGCTTAAGCAATTCATGAGCATAGCTGGAATTGGATTTAACAAATGATATAAGGATTTCTGAGGGAATAAAACAAACCCTGCAATCTTCTATAACTTTAGCAGAAGTACATGCTACCTCATTGCTCAGAACGCTTCGGTATGCAATAATATCTCCTGGTTTAGCAAAGCGTATAATCTGCTCTTTTCCGTCAAGCCCGGTTTTAAAAACTTTAATAATTCCGCTGTGGATACAGTAGAAACCGCTGATCCTGCTTCCTTCATTATAAAGAATCTCGCCTCGTTTGTACTGTCTGAATTCTTTTTCAAAATTCAGCAAATCAATTTCTTCCCGGGTTAGATATTTAAAAAGAGATCCGGTCTCAAACGCACATTTATCACAAAACGGAATCGATATATCCTGTTGTTTCATTTTAAAGGATGAATTACAGTGCAAAGATTAACAATAGAACAGGTAAATTGTTCAATAAGATTAAAAAGCGGTCTTAAATTGTTCCAGAAATCTGATATCGTTTTCAAAATAAAGCCGCAGATCATTTACCTGATATTTTAACATTGCCGGTCTTTCAATTCCCATTCCAAAAGCAAAACCGGTATATTTTTTACTGTCAATATTACATGACTCAAGAACAGCCGGATGAACCATTCCGCAGCCAAGAACTTCAAGCCAGCCTGTATATTTACAAACATTGCATCCCTTACCTCCGCAAATTGTACAGTTGACATCCATTTCAGCCGATGGTTCGGTAAATGGGAAATACGAAGGCCTCAGCCTGATTTCTGTCTTCTTGCCATACATTTCACGCGCAAAAAACAGGAGTGTCTGTTTAAGATCTGCAAAAGAGACATTTTCGTCAATATAAAGACCTTCTACCTGATGGAAAATGCAATGCGCCCTTGCTGAAATTGCTTCATTGCGAAAAACGCGACCCGGAGAAATAGTCCTGATAGGCGGCTTTTGACTCTGCATTACCCTCACCTGAACGGAAGATGTATGTGTCCGGAGTAAAATATCCCCCGGATTGGAATCCTCTGGTGAGATCCGGGATATGTAAAATGTATCCTGCATATCTCTTGCAGGATGTTCGGGCGCAAAATTAAGCTTGGTAAAAACATGATCATCATTCTCAATTTCAGGACCTTCCGACACAGTAAAGCCGATACGTTCAAAAATTTCAATTATTTCATTTCTGATTATTGATATAGGATGCCTCGACCCAAGATTCCATGGAAATGAAGGTCTTGTCAGATCCATACTGTAAGATGTTTTACTGATAATCTGAAGTCCGGCCTTAAGGAGATTATATTTTTCGGAAGCGCTTTGTTTTAGTAAATTCAGCTTTTGTCCAATCTCTTTTTTATCTGCCGCAGAAACGTTTCTGAACTCCTCGAAAAGATCTGAAATAAGCCCTTTTTTACTTAAAAATTTTAAACGAAAAGATTCAAGTTCTTCATGACTTTTTAAAGAAGCAGCAGAAATTTCGGCTAAAAGGTTGTTTATTCTATCAAGCATTGAAAAAGTATTTTGTACGGATATAATTATTTATTGACGATTTTCATTTTAAGAATCTTGACATCAGTTACTGGCTTATCGACACTATCTGTTTTTACCGTAGCAATTTTATCGACAACATCAAGTCCTTCTAAAACCTCCCCAAAAACAGTATATGTTCCATCGAGGCGGGGAACGCCGCCAATTTCTTTATATACGATTCGCTGATCTTCAGGAATTTTGTAATCTTCATTGGTTGTAAGATACTGAAACATTTTGACAAAAGCTATTTCCTGAATTTCACTTTCAGATAGCAGCGTCCCCGACAATCTTGCACTATCGGCAACTTGCCGGAGTGACTTATCAAACAAAGACTGTTTAATATTGCTGGTTATGCGCTGTTCTACATTGATCAACTCATCGTCAGTTAATTTAACACCCTGAACTATATAAAAATGTGTTCCTGAAGATCTCATTTCTGGATTTACATCGTTTCCTTCACGTGCCGCTGCCAGGGCTCCTTTTTTATGAAAATGCTGTTTATTGAATTCTGCAGGAATTGTGTAAGTATTCAGAGAATCAGCAGTTTTGGCAATTGGAATAGTCCTGGTTGCAGGATCGCCGGCCTGAATCATAAAATTATTTATTACACGATGAAAAGAAATACCCTCATAGAAGCCCGAATTAACGAGTTTAATGAAGTTATCCCTGTGAACAGGTGTATCGTCATACAACCTGACTTTAATGTCTCCAAGCGAGGTTTTTATCAAAATAACGGTATTTTCGTTACCTCGCGGAGCTTTACAGGCAAGAACAACAAATAAAAGCGAAAAAGTAAATATTCTTATAAATATTTTGTTCATGAATATTACATTTTGGTTAATAATGTTATGTAAATCTGAAAGCAAAGATATTTAACTTTGCACGATCAAAAAAGAAATGGATTTCAAATTATTCAGTTTTTACATAAATGGTTATAAAATAGTAATTTGAAGCCTTGGGAACAGCTTAAATTACAAAATTAAAGGTGAACGAAGTCAGGACATTAGCAAAGCAAACCATAGTTTATGGCTTTGGTACAATTATTCCAAGATTTTTAAATTATGGCATTCTTACGTTTTTCTATACAAATATTTTTGGAAAGGCTGAATATGGAGTTGTAACAGAGATTTATGCCTGGATGGTGCTGCTGCTTGTTGTCCTTACATACGGCATGGAAACCGGATTCTTCAGATTTGCACAGAAAAAGGAAAATTACGAAAAAGTCTATAGCACAGCATTAATAAGCCTTCTGCTGACCTCTTCATTGTTTGTAATTCTGGTAAATATCTTCATTGGACCGGTATCTGCAGTTCTTAATTACAGGAATAATCACGATTATATAAGAATGTTTGCGGCAATTTTGGCAATTGATGCTTTCTGCGCGATTCCCTTTGCACGGCTCAGACAGGAAAACAAAGCAGTTATTTTCAGCATAATTAAGATTGCAAACGTGATTATAACAATTGCAGCAGTTCTGTTCCTCCTGCTACTTGCTCCTCACATTTATGAAAAGAGCCACGGATGGTTCAGAACTGTTTATAATCCGAATTACCGTGTCGGATACGTATTTGTGGCAAATCTGATCGGCAGCGCTTCCACTCTGATTATGCTGTTGCCTTTTATAGTTAAGATTAAGCCTATTTTTGACAAAGCAATCTGGCAAAGGATAATAATCTATTCTTTTCCTCTTCTAATTGCCGGTCTTAGCGGATCTATTAATGATACTCTTGACAAGGTTATTATGAGAAGAATGATTGGTGAAGAAACAGGACTGGCAACTGTAGGAGAATATGGTGCCGGCTATAAGCTTGCTGTATTAATGGCCCTGTTTATCCAAATGTTCAGATTTGCAGCCGAACCATTCTTTTTTGAAAAAGCAAAACATGAAAACGCAAAGGAAACCTATGCATTTGTAATGAAATATTTTGTAATTGTTATGCTGATAATTTATCTGGGGATTAATTTATATCTGTCAGGAATTCAATTTATAATCGGGAAAAATTTCAGAGACGCAATAGTGGTTGTCCCGATCGTTAGCATGGGTTATTTACTGTATGGAGTTTATATTAATCACAGCATCTGGTACAAGCTTAACGACCTTACAAGATTCGGAATATACATAACATTAGTTGGGGCAATAATTACTGCCTTAATTAATATCTTGCTTATACCGGCATATGGTTATATGGCATCTGCCTGGGCACATGTTGCATCATATGGAACCATGATAATTATGTCTTTTATTTTTGCTGAAAAGCGTTATAAGATTGAATATAAAATGATTAAACTGGTTCCTTATTTTATTGTAGCAATAGGAATGGTCGTTTTCAGCCAGCTGTATCACTATAAAAATCTAGTATATGAGCTTTTGATAAATTCAGTTTTGATAATTTCTTTCATTGCATTCGCTCAGGGAAAAGATAAAATTTTGCAGGTATTCTTTCGAAAAACAGATAAATGAAAATAAAGATAGTTAACAAATCAAAGCATAAATTGCCGGAATATTCAACTGAAAAGTCCGCAGGAATGGATTTAAGGGCAAATATTGACCAGGATGTAATTTTAAAGCCATTGCAAAGAGCATTGATTCCAACAGGTATTTTTGTTGAAATGCCAGAAGGATATGAAGCCCAGATAAGACCCCGAAGCGGGCTGGCAATAAATAAGGGAATTACAGTATTAAACTCACCCGGGACAATAGATGCTGACTACAGAGGAAATGAAGGTTTTGGACATACAGGAAAAAAGTAATTATGAAAAAAACATTAAAATTATTAATAATAGCCTTTTTAATAAGTATTGCAATCTGTTCCTGCGGGAAAAGAATTGTTCCTGCAGATGTTTCAGGAGGCAAAATAAAACCTTATGATTCAGTTACTTTCGATTATATTTTTGTTGAAGCAATTAAGCAAAAGCTGATAGGAAACGGAGGAGATGCACTTAAGCTGCTGGAACAATGCATAAAGATTAACCCTGAAAGCGATGCTGTATATTTTCAAATGGCACAAATAGTTATCGCTTTTGGCGATAATAATAATGGTAAGAAATATGCTTTGAAGGCATTATCTCTTAATAAAAACAATTTCTGGTATTTAATGATGCTGGCAGGAACATATTATCAGGAAAATAATCTCGACAGCGCAATTATATTTTATGAAAAAGCAGTCCAAAGCTTTCCGGAAAAGGAAGATCTACAGTTAACCCTGGGAAATCTTTATTCCGAAAACAAAAAATATGATAAGGCAAATTTAATTTTTGAGAATTTAGATAAAAAATACGGAATAAACAGCTCTTCAACCGTAGCTGCCATTAAGAACCTCATGTATGCCGGTAAATTTGATGAAGCTCTTAAAAAAGCTGAATTATTAGTACAGGAGTACCAGGAAGAGATATTATACAAAGGACTTATTGCTGAAATTTACAGAGGAAAAGGAGAACCGGATAAAGCAATGGAGGTCTATAATCAATTGTTAAATAAAAGTCCTGAAAATGCACAGACACAGCTTTCATTGTGCGACTTTTTTATAGAAGAAAAGAAATATGATGATTTAATTCTTTTGCTCAATACTGTGATTATAAATTCAAGAATAGGCAGGGAGGATAAAATAACATTATTTGCAAGATTAATAGAATCACCTGAAATTGTTAAAAGCAAGGGAGATAAATTACTGGTCTCAATTATGGTCCTTGAGGCAGCATACGGTAATGACGATATAGTATTGCTTCTAAGGCCTGAGTTACTTATTGCACAGGGAAAGCTATATGAAGCTGAAAAAAGACTTGAAGAAATAATTCTCATCCGGCCGGACAACTATTATGCATGGGAAAAATTGTTACTTGTTTATCTTGAACTGAAGAATTATAAAAATTTACAGTTGAAGGGAGAAGAATGTGCAACTATATTTAACAGATCATTTCTTGTAAAATTATTGTATGCGACAGCAGCTAATGAAAATAAGAATTATGATATTGCACTTGAAGAACTGAGGAAAGCAAATATTTTAGCGGGAGACAATAAAGAATTATTATTGCAGGTTCTTTCGTTAAAAGCCGATGTTTATTACAGGATGAACGATTATGAAAATGCCTTTAAAACTTTTGATGAAGCAATTAAAAATAATAACGAAGACCTTACTATTCTGAACAATTACGCATATTACCTTGCAGAACGGAACCTGAGATTAAAAGAAGCTGAAAATATGGCAAAAAAAGTTATTGAAAAAGAAGGAACAAATAATACTTTCCTTGATACTTATGGTTGGGTTCTGTATAAAAGAGGAAAATTAAAGGAAGCGGCAAAAATAATGGAAACCATTATTAAAAGCGGAGAGAAAGATGCTGAATATTATGAGCATTATGGATATATTATGAAGAAAAGAAAAAAATGTGATGAAGCCGTTTCAAATTTTAACGAAGCGTATAAACTGGACAGTACAAAGACATACTTATTAAAAGATATAGAAAATTGTCAAGGATCACATTGATTTTAGTTTTAATGGTTACCATTTATGGCTGCTCTGCTGTAAAAAAGGAGGAAAAATCCAGAATTACTGCAGAGATAAGCAATATTGTATCATTAACCGACGTGAAAGCATCAAATATTTCAAATAATGATTTTTTCATTACAAAAGCTGAAATTGAAATTTTGAACAACGGAGAAAGACAAAAATTTATAGCCAGTTTTAAATTTAAGAATCCGGGAATATATCTTATAAGCTTAAGAAATAATGCAGGAATCGAAGGAGCAAGAATATATATTTCAAAAGACACAATTTTAATTAATGACAGAATAAACAAAAAGTTGTACTGTGGATCAGGCAGATATATTAGGAGTAAATATGGAATAAATACAAGCACAATACCGGTTATAATAGGAGATTTTATTGATGAAGAGGAAAAGAAAATAACGGAATTTAAATGTAGCAACAACAAAAGTGAAATTTCAGAAATAACTGAAGAAAAAGAAATAAAATATATAATTGACTGCAGAGAAGGAAAAATTAGCGAAACGAAAATAATTCACGGAACAGAAGGTATTGTTCTGGTGTTTTCAAAGTTTATAAATAATAATAGAAAGCATTATCCGCAAAGTATTAAAATAGAAGACTCTAGGAAGGAATCAGAAATAAATATTAAAATTCGAAAAATAGAATTTAATCCAATAGAAAAAGTTGTTTTCATTCCAGGAAAAGAATATGAAAAAGTTGTTTTGAAATGAGATTTTTAAAAATTATATGCATTTTATTTTTATGTATTTGCCAAACTCTTTCGGGCCAGACGAGAACAGAGCTTGAAGCGCAAAGAAAAAGAACATTGGAAGAAATTGCATATGTGGATAATCTGCTTTCAAATACTGTTAAAGAAAAGAGTGCCAGCATGAATGCTTTGAAGATTTTAGGCAATAAGCTTAATTTAAGAGAAGTTGTAATAAAAGGAATGGGTGTTGAAATTGAACTTTTAAATGAAAGAATTGAACTAAACAGAGTTGCTATAGAAATGATGGAAAGTGACCTGGTATTATTAAAAAATGATTATTCAAGAAATATTGTTAATTCTTATAAGGCAGATAAAATTAACCCTGAAATAATATATATTTTATCAGCAAAAGATTTTAATCAGGGATACAAACGACTAAAATATCTTCAGCAGGTAACAAAATACAGAAGGAATGAATCTCAGTTAATTGGAGAATTAAAAGAAAGAATTGAAGAGACTAAAAGAGGACTGGAATTTGACTTATTAAATATATCCGAT
>JAPLEC010000093.1 GCA_026391515.1 Bacteroidia bacterium
CACAACTATGGTGCCTATATAAAGAGGTGCAGGATTATTATAATGCTGGCATGAGGGTTCCAGACGACGTAACACTTTTATGGGCAGAGGATAACTGGGGTAACGTAAGACGTCTTCCTACAGCTGAAGAGAGGAAACGCAACGGAGGAGCCGGTATCTACTATCATTTTGATTATCATGGCGGTCCAAGAAGCTACCAGTGGTTAAACACCAATCCTGTTCCCAAAATATGGGATCAGATGTCGCTGGCAAAACAATACGGAGCCGACAGGATTTGGATTGTCAATGTAGGGCATTTTAAAGGATATGAGTTCCCGATTGAATATTTCCTTGATCTTGCCTGGAACACTGAAAAGCTGAAAAATGAAAATATAAATGAATACACAAAATATTGGGTTGAAAGAGAATTTGGTCCGGACTTTGCAAGTGAAATTTCAGATTTAATGTCACTCTATACAAAATATAACGGCAGGAGGAAACCAGAACTGCTATCTCCTTCAACTTACAGTCTGATAAATTATAAGGAAGCAGATAAAATCGTTTCTGATTATTTCACAATCTGGAGTAAGGCAGAGAATGTTTTCGCAAAACTTCCTTCTGAAAAGAAGGATGCATTTTACCAGCTTGTTCTTTTCCCTGTCAAAGCAAGCGCCATGGTGAATGCATTGTACCTGTTTGCCTCGAAAAACAGTCTTTATGCAAGGCAGGGTCGCGCAGCCACCAACGACATGGCTGATCGGGTTCAATCGATATTCCGGGAAGATACGGCTCTCATGGGATATTATAACAGGGATTTTGCAAAAGGAAAGTGGAACCATTTTATGGACCAGTCGCACCTAGGATATACAAGCTGGGCCGATCCGCCGGTGAACAGTCTTCGCGCAATTCAGTTAAAAAATATTGAGATTCCGGAAGGATCAATAATGGCTGTTGCTGTTGAAGGTTCCGAAGATTCATGGCCGGGTGCTGAAAACATCCCATCGCTGCCTCAATTTGATTGCTTCAACCGCCAGAGTCATTATATTGATGTATTTAATAAAGGGAAAAAACCTTTTGAATATGCAACATCAACAGAAAACCAATGGATAAAAATCGGTAAATCAACAGGAACTGTTGAAAAGGAAACACGTGTTGGTGTGACGATCGACTGGAGCAGGGTTTCTCCGGGGAAAAACGAAGGGATGATAAGCATTTCAGGAACAGGAGAGATTATAAATGTGAAGGTATCTGCGTTTAAGCCGGAAGATGTTACACCTGAGACTCTCGATGGATTTGTTGAAGGGGAAGGTTATGTTTCCATTGAAGCTGAACATTTTATAAATAACAATCCTGAAGGTGAGAGAAAATGGATTAAAATTGAGGATTATGGACATACATTGTCTGCAATGAGAGCAAATGCTCCCGTCGATTCTCCACCTGCCACCCCGGGAAAAGACTCACCCTGTCTCGAATATAAAATGTACCTATTCACTTCCGGAAACATAGAAGTAAATTCAATCTTCTCTCCCACCCTTAATTTCATGCCCGGAAGAGATTTACAATATGCAATCTCTTTTGATGGCCAGCCGGCACAGATAATAACTCTTGTTCCTGGAAATTATAATGCGCAAAACAGGAATGCCGACTGGGAAAAATCAGTAAGTGACAACGCAAGGTTCAGCGTGACAAAACATTTTATACCTTCACCCGGATATCACACTCTTAAGATATGGATGGTTGATCCAGGAGTGGTT
>JAPLEC010000167.1 GCA_026391515.1 Bacteroidia bacterium
ACTACTCTTCAATCATAAAGATGATTAAAAGCCTAGAAATGAGTAAAAAAGATTCCTCCCTTTGTTCGGAATTAAAGGTCTGGCATAAAAACATCGTGGCCCATCATGAGCCCCAAAATAATACCTGGAATGACATGATAAGGATGTGTACTACGGGAAGAGATTCCTCGTCCCGATGACTCGGGACTCGGAATGACACTCATTATATGGGATGATTGGGGAGAGGAGGCGGCTTGCCGGTGCAAGCCGCCTCCTCTCCCCTTACTCCCCAAAAAGTAAATTGTCATTCCGAATGGAGTCCCTCAATGCGGGGCGGAATGAGGAATCTCCTTCGCATCAATCTTCATTGTTACACATAACTATCATTCTTAGCGGATCCTCCAGATGGCGGAGAAGCAAAGAATCTTCTTTCATGTTTCAAAACTATTCGTGCTATAATATATTAGGTATTATCCCATTTTTTTTATTAACCATTTTAAAAATTTCATGGTTTTGTTCCGGCCGCCTTGCACTTCTTTTAGCTTTGGCATATATTTATAGCCTTTTATGATTTATTCAAGACAACTAAAAATGAAAAGAGCTTTTAATATCCTGGTATTAATTTCTGCCCTGACCGTTGCCCTTAACGGCCAGAAGGTTCCGACAGGAAATCCAAAAGATTTTAAAGTAAAAACCTGCCTTCATTCTGTAAGCTATATGGGGGTCTGGCGCGGACAGGCAACTCTTTCGGTAGATGAATTTCTCGTTAAAGCAAAAGAACTTGGCTTTGATGGCGTGATGCTTGCTGCAAAACGACCTCATGTTTCTCTCATCGACTACGATGATGCTGAACGTAAAAAGTTACGTGCCCGAATTAAAGAGCTTGGTCTTGAACTGGTATGTCTGGCAGGTTATTGCGATTTCACGGCAGGTGTCGATAAAGCAGGAATACCCAATGTTGAAATAGAGGCAGTCTATGTCGGTGAGCTTGCACGGCTTGCAAGCGATCTTGGCACAAACATGGTCAGAATTTATACCGGGTACGAACGCCCGGATCTGCCTTACGACAAACAATATGCAATGGTTGTGGAGGGATTACAAATGGCAGGGAAAATCGCTGCAAAATATGGTGTCACACTTGCCGTTCAGAATCACCATGATATTGCCCTCCACCACGATGCAATGAAATGGCTTCTCGATGAGGTGAACCTTCCTAATGTAAAAGCTGCCTTCGATTGCTGGTCACCAACACTGGAAGGATTATCTTCTGAAGAAATAAAAAAAGCAATCTATACAATGAAACCGTATATAGTTCACACCACAACGGCCGATTATAAAGAATTGCCAAGATTTAAATATGAACATCTGCAAACCAACTATGTTCAGCTTGAATCACAGATGAGAGCAGTGCCAATGGGTACCGGCTTCCTCGATTATAAAACATTTATCAGCACGCTGAAAGAGATCGGTTATCAGGGATATATCGCTTATGAAATGTGCGAAGTTCTAGAAGGCGGCGGGTCAATAGAAAATCTTGACAAATGTGCAAAAGCGTTCCTTGATTACGTGAAGCAGTTTAAATAACGGTGCAACGGTATTACGGTACAACGGTGAAAGCCACACAGATCCCCTCCTTGGAGGGGCAGGGGTGGGTTAAATATAAAGATGCAGTTTGTAGGTTGCAAGTGAAGATTACAGGTTAGAAACATAAAGATTTTAGGATATAAATAATTTAAAATATAAAAACATGAATAGAAAAAACCTTTCAGCACTTCTGGTATTATTGTTTTTGTCATTGACTGTTAATAATTTAACAGCAGCTGATAAAAAGAAGGCTCAGCCTGCGCCACAGGCACCTGCAGCATTGGTGTTCAATGTAAAGGACTTTGGTGCTACGGGCGATGGCAAGACTCTCGACTCTCCTTCAATAAATAAAGCCATTGAGGAGGCATCTGCAAAGGGTGGAGGAATGGTCTATTTTCCTGCAGGAAACTATCTGTCAGCTTCAATCAGGCTCAAAAGCAATATCTCTGTTTACCTTGAGCAGGGTGCAACAATTGTGGCAGCATCTCCGGCCGATGGTTATAAGTACGACGATCCCGAACCAAATATATGGGGCGATTCACTTAAATACCAGGATTTCGGACATAGCCACTGGCACAACAGCCTTATCTGGGGCGAGAAGCTTCAGAATATTTCCATTCTTGGTCCTGGTCTGATCTGGGGTAAAGGACTTGTGCGCGGTACAACCGATGCTGCGGGCAGCGGCAATAAATCCATCAGCCTTAAATGGTGCCGCAATGTCATTCTCCGCGATATTTCCATTCTCCAGGGTGGATGGTTCGGCATCCTTGCTACAGGTGTCGATAACCTTACAATTGACAATCTTAAAATTGATACCAATCGCGATGGCATGGATATAGATTGCTGTGTAAATGTCAGGGTATCAAACTGTTTCGTAAACTCTCCAAGAGATGATGGAATCTGTCTGAAAAGCAGCTTCGGACTTGGAGTCGCCAGAGCAACTGAAAATGTCACGATTACAAATTGCCAGGTATCAGGATTTACTGAGGGCTCGCTTCTGGACGGTACATATAAGCGCAATGACATGGCAGCAGGAGGAAATGGTCCGACGGGACGAATCAAATTCGGAACAGAATCAAACGGGGGATTCAGGAATATTACCATCTCAAACTGTGTTTTTACATATTGCCGCGGACTGGCGCTTGAAGCAGTAGATGGAGCTCTCCTTGAAGATGTCACAATTACAAACATTACCATGCGCGACATAGTCAATGCACCTTTATTCCTTCGTCTTGGCGAAAGGATGCGTGGTCCTGCAGATGCCACTGTGGGGGAGCTCAGGAGGGTAATTATTTCAAATGTTATGGTTTATAATGCCGATCCGAAATATGGTTGTATAATAAGCGGCGATCAGGGGCATGATATAAAAGATATCCGGATTTCCAACGTAAGGATATATTATAAAGGTGGTGGAACAGCAGAACAGGCCGTCAGAGAAGTCCCCGGATTTGAGAAGGAATATCCGGAGCCGTACAGGTTTGGAGTTCTCCCCTCTTATGGCTTCTTTATAAGGCATGCCGATGGTGTTCAGCTTGATAATGTTGAGGTAAGCTTCAAAGAAAATGACCTCCGCCCTGCTTTCTTTCTGGATGATGTAAAAAACATCGATTTCATGTTTGTAAAAGCACAAAAAGCTGAGAATGTTCCATCCCTTATGCTTAAAAACGTTATTAATCTGAACCTTTTCCATTCTCTTAATCTTAGTGATCAGGTTATTCAGAAGATTGAAAATGATAAGCGCTGAAAATATTTTAAAATGAAATAATATGAAAAAGACAATTTTAGCAATGATCCTGTCGGTGCTTATGGTCGGTTCGATTTTTGCACAGCAGAAAGTCCTGACTAAGGATGAACGTATGGCATGGTGGCGCGAAGCACGCTTCGGAATGTTCATCCACTGGGGAGTCTATTCCCTTCCGGCCGGAACTTGGGATGGCCGTCAGATAGGAGGAATAGGCGAATGGATAATGAACCGTGCAAAAATTCCGGTAGCCGATTACCAGAATATGGCAAAACAGTTCAATCCTGTAAAATACGATCCTGATGCCTGGGTAAAAATGGCCAAAGATGCAGGAATGAAATACATTGTTATTACCTCCAAACATCATGATGGTTTTGCACTCTTCGAAACAAAAGCCAGCAAATGGAATGTGGTGGATGCTACAGTCTATGGAAAGGATCTTCTCAAACCTCTTGCCGAAGCATGTAAAAAATATGGCATTAAGCTGGGATTTTATTATTCCCAGGCACAGGACTGGAATAATCCGGGAGGAGCTGCTTCGCGTAAAATAACAAAAGAGGGCTGGGCAAATCCCGACTCAGTAACTATCGATGCATACACAAAGGAACATAAGGGGCACTGGGATCCAAGGCAGGAAAAAAGAACCTTCGATCAGTATATAGATGAAGTTGCAGTTCCTCAGGTAAGAGAGCTGCTCACAAATTACGGAGACTTAGCAGTGCTCTGGTGGGATACGCCTACCAATATGACAGTCGAAGCTGCCAAAAAGCTCCAGTCTCTGCTTGCTCTTCAACCGGCAATAATTACAAACGACAGATTAAAGAGACCCGATTTCCCGGGCGATCATAAAACACCCGAACAAAGAATTCCAAACCTTGCTGATCTCGATAGCACCGACTGGGAAACCTGCATGACCATGAACGGAACCTGGGGTTATAAGAGCTACGATCATAACTATAAATCACCTGAAACTCTTATACGTAACCTTCTCGATATTGCATCAAAAGGCGGTAATTTTCTGCTTAATGTAGGGCCTACCTCCGAAGGAGAATTTCCACCGGAAAGTGTTGATATCCTTTCAAAAATAGGGCAATGGATGAAGGTCAATGGCGAAGCAGTTTACGGGACAACTTCAAGTCCATGGGGGCTCTTTTCATGGGGCCGCTGTACAAATAAAGCCACCCCAAAAGGAACCTCGCTCTATTTTTCAGTCTTTGAATGGCCTGCCGACGGTAAGCTTGTGATTCCCGGGGTGAAGAACAGCGTTGTCTCTGCAAAGCTCCTGGCAACCGGTGCTAAAGTAAAAGCCACTCTTGCCAAAGACGGCAATCTGACAATCACTCTTCCATCAGCGGCCCCCGATCCGCTGGCGTCAGTTATCAGAGTTGATGTAAAAGGTAAGGTTGCAAACCAGCCTGTACAGCCAGCCAAATAATTCTAATCTTAACCCCACCCCTGCCCCTCCCCTTAAATTTAAGGGGAGGGGTCTGGGGAAGGGTTATTAAGACAAAAAAGGATATAATAAATATTGTTTTCAGTAATGATTTATTCAATTCGTGTTTCTTCATTCTGTTTACTTGTACTATTTTCAAATGTCAGTCCTTCTCCTTCTATTGAAAAGAGAGTCAGCTCTATAACCGATCTTCAGCAGGCAATCAGCACCGCCAATCCCGGCGACAGGATAATTGTTGCGAATGGGACATATACGACTGCAGAAAGCATCGTGATTTCAAAACAAGGAACCGCTGATATGCCAATAACCATTGAAGCTGAAACGATCGGTGGTAGTGAGATTTCCGGAACAAACGGATTTGTTATAAGTGCTCCTTCATCATACATTATTATTAAAGGGTTCCGTTTTACTCATAAAACAGGGACATGCCGGATAGAACCTGGTGCAACACACTGCCTGATAACCCGCAATGTTTTCGAATGTGTGCCGGCTGGCACTTCCGGTGCTAAGCCGTACCTTAATGTTTCCGGCGACGATAATGAAATAAGCTATAACACTTTTCAGAATAAAAAAGATGAAGGACAGATGGTCTCGGTTCAGGGACCGGGAGGCGACAGGATGGCTAAAAGAACCTGGATTCATCATAACTATTTTTATAACTTCCCTCCCACTGCAAATAATTGTTCGGCGATTCAGATCGGTTTGAGCGGAAGAAGCATGGATTCGGCTTTTTGTATTGTTGAATACAACTTATTTGTAAAAACCGAGGGTGAAAATGAGGGAGCAATCTGTCATAAGTCGTGCAATAATATAATAAGGTATAATACTTTCGGTGAGCGAAGTGAAGAGTGCTCAATCCGTCACGGCAATAAAAGCCAGGTTTATGGAAATTTCTTCATCAATACTACCGGCTTGCGTTTTAGTGGCGACGACCATCTGATTTATGGCAACTACTTCCTGAGGTGCAAAAAAGCAATCGTCTGTACCAATGGCGATGGTGAGGTGAAAGAGGGGTCAAAGCTTACTTGTCATGATCGCGCGGACAGGGTGAAGGTAATTTACAACACAATAATTGAATGTGAATCAAGCTTCCAGATGCCTGATAGAAATAATGGTCTCGGTGCGACACAAATCACTTTTTCAAATAATCTGATTCGTGGAGGTGCACCTGTATCAATCCGGGGATCATTTTCCGGAGCTGTTTGGGAAGGAAATATACTCTGGAACACTTCCGGTGGTGATATGCCGGCTTCCGGCTTCAGAACAGAAGAGATAAATTTGAATCAGCCTTTCTTTCAGAAGAATCCCGATCCGTCAAAATATCCGGGTATTCCTCTGAATAACAGGCCATTGACAATTTCTGACGTTGGTCCAGATGCTATATGACTAATTATAATGTAAATGAAATTAAAAACTTACACAGAGTTACACATAAAGATTCCTCGTTGTCGCTCGGAACAACAGGAAGGAGATTGCAGAAAAAGGAAGGGGATTCCTCGCTTTGCTCGGAATGACAAGCTGAATCCAAGGTAAGAGTGGGGAGATTGTGAGGAATGCCTGTGGCATTCCTCACAATCTCCCCCATTATACTTTAAAAGTATTATGTCATTCCGAATGGAGCGAAGCGGAATGAGGAATCTTCTCCTCCATTATACTTTTTTTTAAATAGAGCCAATACTTCGAACAGAGCGAAGTAGAAGCGGATTGAATAATGCCTAATTGATATGAACTAAATAATAAATGGAGTTTTTCTCTTATTTTACAAATCCTACAAATTACTGATACTAAAAAAAAGAATATATATGAAAAACCAAATTAAATTTCTCTTTACCAGCTTAATCATCTGGCAACTTATTAATCTGCCATCTATGCAAGCTGCTCAATCTCAGATTGACATCTCCAGTCCGGACGGAGCAATTCATTTCTTGCTTGCGACTAACAATAATCAGCTGACTTTTACTGTCACAATGAACGGGAAAGTCATTGTCGATGAGTCTCCTCTGTATATGTCTGTTGACGGAGAGGAAATAACCGGTGATGTAAAAGCAGGTCGTGTTAAGACATTAAGTGTGTACGGAACATATCCTTTGTACGGATTGCACTCAAAGGCAGTTAACATGTGCAACGGAATGATCTTCAGCTATAAAAACATTAAGAATAAGATTAAGTATAATATTGAAGTCAGGGTTTTCAATGATGCAGTTGCTTTCAGGTTTATGGTTCCGGGGAAAGAAGAATCGGTGAGATACCCTGATGAATCGACTGTTTTCCGGCTGCCTTCAAAAAGTATTACCTGGTATCACGACCTTTACATGCATTACGAGGGAGTCCATGCAAAGAAGATGATTGACACAATTCCTGAAGGCCAGTGGGCAGCTCCGCCTCTGACAGTAAAACTTCCCGATAATGCTGGTTATCTGGCTATTACTGAATCTGATCTAATTAATTATGCAGGTATGGCACTTCAGTCGGACGGTAAAAACGGATTTGTTGTAAGGCTTGGTCATAGCCATCCTGCATCGTATCCTTATGTCCTCCGATATAAGAAAGAGGATGTGGAAAGGCTGTCAAAAATTGCTGAAGTAAAAGGAACTATTACAACTCCCTGGAGAGTGATAATTGCCGGAAAAGATCTCAATACGCTGGTAAACTCTGATGCTGTTTACAATCTGTGTCCGCCACCCGACACTACTCTTTTCCCTGATGGCGCTAAAACAGAATGGATAAAACCTGGACGAGCAGTCTGGAGATATCTTGACGGAGGTGGAGATCAGACACTTAAAAACATGAAAGAGTTTTCGAGGCAGGCTTCAGAGCTGGGATTTGAATATAACATTCTTGAGAACTTCTGGAGTAAATGGCCTGAAGATTCAGTGAAAGCCCTTGTCGATTATTCAAAGAAGCTTGGTGTCGGGATTATTCTCTGGCGACATTCAAATACTCTTCACAATCAAAAAGCACGACAGGAGCTCTTCCATAAATGCCACGATCTCGGAATTGCAGGTTTGAAAATTGATTTCTTC
>JAPLEC010000174.1 GCA_026391515.1 Bacteroidia bacterium
GAAAATTACAAAGATTTCACCTTATAGAGCTGAATCAATACTGACAAATCTTATTTTATTCAAAGTCCTGATTATGAATGCCTCGGAAAAGGGATTCAGCTATGAAATTAATCCGGATGAACCTTTGAATTTCAGTTAATAATATCTATTATTTTAAATGGGGCGTTGCCCCATCCCGATAGCTATCGGGACCCATTCGTTCATTTCTTTTGCTCCTCCAAAAGAAATGAACCAAAGAAAAAGAGGCCGGAAATGACAACTTCAGCCTTTTTCTCCGCACGCTACACAAGCCTTATTGGCACCACGAAAAAGGCTGAAGTTCGCGCTCCCGAACAAGTTCGGGACAAGCTATTTCCGGTCTGCCTCCGCGCCTTCATTTTTAAAATTTATTATACAATATTAATCCTCAATAGATTTGAATAATCCTTGCCTTATCCTAAATTTAGTAACAGAGTAAAACCTGAAAATAAAATGGATTTCAAAAGGCCTCAGAGAATTTTGGGAAAAAGCGACTGTTTTGAGGCTTGCTGCGAGGGCTTGTTGTAAGCAATACTGTTTGAGCGCTACGCAATAGCGGAGCGCGAGTTGTATTGCGTGGGCAAGCCGAAAAGCAGGAGCCCCAAAATTATCTGCAGCCTTGATTTTTTTTGGTTACTTTTTTGTATCAAGACAAAAAAGTAACTGGGGTTTGGGGCAATGCCCCAATCTTTTGGACAAGCAAAAGAACCGAGGAAGGCTTTAGCCTTACGAGCTCGACGAAGCCAAATGAACAAGATTTTCTTGGTGAGCAAAAAATGAATAAATATTGAGACTAAGTCCCGACTTCTCGGGATGACAAAAATCGCCTGAAAATATTATCCAGAATCTTTGACATGACTATTTTAATTTAATAAATTTGAATAGTCAATGACTGAAGATCAAAATCTAATGCAATACAGATTCTGATTCTCAAAGTATAATGGTTTAAGATTTCATCACTATGGTAAATCATAATGGTGGTGTTAAAGCCGGTCAGCAAATAGCCGATGAATATGGTGCCTGAATTAAGGACATTCAATAGTCTGTCTCTAAACTTAATAAAGGATAAAAAATGTCAGCAAAAAAGAAAGAATTACCAAAAGCAAAGATCAATGCTATGCCAAAAAAGATCTTTGCACATGCCTCTCCGAAATCAGTTGGCGGGGTGTCGATGTTTAATGCTATGACAAGCATTAATTCATCTACAATCCTAAACTTTCAATCAGAACCTCGTACCATTGAAAATGCCGTAAACCAGCTGCATGAAACAGGATTCGAAGTGCTACAGGTGACAAATTTCACAATTAATTTTGCCGGAAGCCGGGAGAAGTTTGAAAAAGCCTTTAAAACAAAGCTGGTTATAAAGCAACGCCAGGTATTAAAACCCGGTGCAATAAAGGATGTTGCAGAGTTCATTGAATGTACCAATACAAGAATGCCTGGTTTCATCTCAACTTCAGGAACTCTCTTCGAAAAAACAATTGAAGGTATTGCCATTGAAGAACCCAGGTACTTCATGGCTGCTTCAATGTTTCCGCCCCTGAAAGCTTACTGGCATCTCGACGTACCGGCAGGTGTATCTATTGCTCTTAATGCCGATAAAGCTCATCGTGCCGGGATTACCGGAAAGAAAATACGGGTGGCAATGGTTGATACAGGGCACTATGCTCATCCGTTTTTCTCAGCCCGCGGCTACAGGGTAGCACCAGTAGTCCTTGCGCCGGGAGCATCAGATCCCCAAAAGGATGAAGTGGGCCATGGAACTGCCGAATCGGCAAATATTTTTGCAGTTGCTCCGGATGTTGAACTTCTGCCCGTAAAAATGAACTTTGCAAATACAATCAGCGGTTTTAATGCCGCAGTTGCCTTAAACCCCGATATAATTACATGCTCATGGGGCAGCAGCAATCAGAATGGTCCCCTGAGTGCAGCCGATCAGGCTCTTGCTGCAGCAGTCGCAGCTGCATGGGCAGCAGGAATTGTAGTAATATTTTCTGCCGGAAACGGACATTACGGATTCCCCGGTCAGCATCCTGACTGTATTTCTGCCGGTGGTACCTTTATGGCACAGGATGGATCATTGCGGGCATCCGATTATGCCAGCGGCTTTATGAGCAGCATTTATCCAAATCGCAGAGTGCCGGATGTATGCGGACTGGTTGGCATGAAGCCCAAAGCTGCATATATAATGTTACCTCTGGAACCGGGTGATGAGATAGATGTCTCATGCCAGGGCGGAGTTCATCCGGATGGAGATGAAACAGCACGGAACGACGGATGGGCTGCCATAAGCGGAACATCAGCTGCTGCTCCCCAGCTTGCCGGATTATCTGCTCTCATTCTTAACGCCTGTCCCGGATTAAAGCCTGCTGATGTCCGCGATATTATGCAGAAAACAGCACGCGATGTTGTTACCGGTAACTGTAATACAGCTACAGGAGGAGCAGCAGCAAAAGCCGGAGCGGATAATGCAACAGGCTTTGGTCTGGTCGATGCCGTAAAGGCAGTATTGCTTGCAAAGAAGCGAAGGAACCAGCGAAAGGAGCATCAATAATGAAAATTATATCAGCCAGCCGTGAAAAAAGAAATTATTTCAGCACAGGTAATTTTATTTGGGAAGGATAATAAGCCGATTGATGGTCAGACAATTATCACATCAGGGAATATTATTTCTTTCGTCCCTGAGGAACAACGAGTCAGTGAGCTCAGCAGGATCTTTTCAAAAAATGGTTTTAAGGTCAGCTCATTGTTTGGCATAAGCTTTTCAATAGCCGCGACAGCTGATAAGTTCGAGGAATACTTTGGAGCAAGATTGTACAAAGAAAAAAACAGGACTCCCGGGTTCATTCTTAAAAGAAAAAAAGTAGGTGCTGAGTTAAAGAATGAGCTTCTTCCTGATGAAATAAAAAAATATGTTCAGGCGGTAGTCTTTACTCCCCCGCCCGACTTTGGACCCACTGACTGGTAAAAACAGGTTAGATTACATAAATGCTTTGACTACATAAAACAGACTTATTGATTTTATTCATACATGAGTTTAATCCTTAAAATTTTAGCAAATGAGCAGACGAATTATTACCCAGAAGTACATTAACGAGGACCCTGTTTACAAACAAAACCTTGCAACAGGAGTTGGTACGGTGCCTGAAATTGATAAATATCTTGACAGGCTGCTGAAGTATATTCCGGCCGAAGCAGTCGGATTATGGATCGCTGCAAAAACAATTATTACTAAAGGCAGTAATATCCCTGTACAGAAGCTCTTATGGATCTGTTTTTCAGTGGGGATAATATTTACTTTTCTCTGGACTTTCAAGCTGACAAAAAAAGACGGGCATAAGCATGCGTGGAAACAGATTTTTATTTCAATGGTTGCCTTTGCAGTATGGGTTCTTGCCACCGGAGCTCCTTTTACTATGAATCCTGTCTACAGCTCCCTGATTTTGCTGGCATGCGTAAGTGGCATTGCTTTTTTTGAACCTCAAGAATGATTGAAGTCATGGAAAATTTTAAAAAATGGTAAAATGAAAAAATTAATCTTAACACTGATTGTGGCTATTCTGCTGCAAGCACCGGTTTATTGTCAGCTAAAGAATTATAATGATGCCCATAAAGTGAAAATACTCACTGAGAGAACTGTGCTCACGATTGAAGGTTTAAGAATAAAAACAAATCAAGTTGAGCCGATGTTTGTTGGAACACCGGCTGCAATCGGATCAATATTGCCTTCTGCTGTCGAATACGTTATGAATGTTATTAAAGAAAAAACCAAAAAAAATGCTCTGGCATATAAAGGGGAGTATTTATGTTCAGGTTCGGCGGAGAATTTTTATAAAAGCAAAAGTGATACGCTCCTGCCAAAGCTTACAATTACAAGGATGATAAAAACTTTAAAAAAGGGCGATCTGGTTGCAGCCAAAATTATTCTGGTACCGGAATTATCGAAGGATAGAACTGCATTCAGGTATTATATTGATAGCGACTTTAAATATGATTACTCAATAGCAAAGACCAAATGCAAATACGACTATATCGACCTGACCCTTGAA
>JAPLEC010000250.1 GCA_026391515.1 Bacteroidia bacterium
GCCGGTGGGGCAATATACAAAGCTGAAAATAAGGCAAGGAAAAGAGTTATTTTAACACTTGCTGTCGTTGTAACCCTGTCATTTTTGGGTTTTTTTAAATATTATAATTTTGGTGTTGAGAATGTCAATCAGCTGTTTGCAATTTTAGGAATTGACACCAGATATTCATTCATATCCATATTTTTACCAATAGGGTTGTCCTTCTATACTTTTTCAGGATTAAGTTATGTATTTGATATTTATCTTGGAAAAATTGAACCTGAAGAGTATTTTTATAAATATGCTCTGTTCATTTCCTACTTCCCCCATTTACTTGCAGGACCAATAGTCCGTGCGGGACAATTTCTCCCCCAGTTAAAAAATCAAATCGTGATTACGTCCGACGGGATAAAACAGGGGATAACCTTAATCGCATGGGGGTTTTTTAAGAAAATATTAATCGCTGACAATATTGCACCCATCGTCACTGCTACATTTGCAGACCCGCAGGGATTACCATCGATAACAATTATAACCGGCTCAATTCTCTTTGGAATACAGGTCTATTGTGACTTTTCCGGGTATATCGATATCGCACTTGGTTGTGCACAGATCATCGGTCTCCACCTGCCTGAAAATTTTAACAGGCCCTATTTCTCCAAAAATATCACTGAATTCTGGAGAAGATGGAATATCACCCTTTCAAGTTTCATTAAAGATTATGTCTATATCCCTCTTGGAGGAAACAGAAAAGGGAAAGTGAGGACATACATTAATCTTGTCGCGTCAATGGTAATATGCGGACTCTGGCATGGAGCAGGGTGGAATTTTGTTTTATGGGGGGGGTATAACGGGGTTTTGTTATCTCTCCATAAACTGATACACAACAGGATTAGTTTTGGAAAAAGGGTAGACCGGGTGTTAGACACACCCCGCGGACTTTTTATAAAAATATTGTTCACACAATATTTATTCATCCTGGGCTTGCTTATTTTCAGGTCCCAGAATATTCAGGATATCTGGTATTGTTTCAAAAAATTTTTATTCATCGATTTTATATTCACCCCTCTTGAAATAATTGGAATCGCCATAGTCATCATGTCAATCGTAATCTTTTTCATCCTGCTGCAGAATCAAAAATTTTCCACGTTTATTATCAAATTTATATCAACAGACTGGATTACAACAATTTCGGGTTTGAAATTGTCACACTGGTTTGTCTGTCTCTGGATTATCATACTGTTATTGATTATGTTTTCGCCTAGTTCAAGTCCGGAATTTATTTATTTCCAATTTTAATTTTTTTTTTGGTGATTCGTCATTGAGTGCCCCTACATTTTTCATGCTTAAATATTCCGCAAGAAATTGAGTGATACAGCGTTATCGTATTGTGGAGATCGCCAGAGCGGTGGCGGCGGTGGCTTTGCTAAAAGCCCCCGGGAGCGTGATAACTATTTACAGAAGAATTTTTATGAAAAAATGAGGGGCTGCAATTACACTTTGCCCTTACTTTTTTTTGAGATAATTGAAGGTTTTTAGGGTACATTGGATAAAATGCTGACTTTCTAATTATCGTATATTTTTTGCGAGGTGTAAGTCATGTGGGAAAATTTTTCAAGGATGTCTTTCGTGGGCTCAAAAAGATCACCGTAATCAGCGCTCCTTGTGACAAAAAATAATCCCTTTCCTTCTAATTCCTGGTTTCGAAGAATAAAAAGACCATCATTGAAGGAAAATATATCCGTTGTTTCAAGTGAACTAGCGGCGTAAAATGAGGGTAAATTCAGAGCCTTCGTTTTACTGAAAAATGGTTGTTCAAACATCCTGCTCGAATATTTGTCTGATGAAATCGTGGCGTTATACTCGATAAATTGGGGAATGAAATCGAAGGCATTCATTTCCGCTTCGGTAAAATGTTTTCTATTCTGATCTGTAGGGAAATCTTTGGAATCTGGTGCGTTATCCCCGGTTAATGCGGAGAAACAAAGGTAAGAAAAAATCAATAAACCAATAACAACCGCAATTTTCCGGGTATATTTATTCTCAGACAGAGTAAAGAGGAGGAATGAAAATCCAATCACTATGACAAATGCAATAAATGGTGAAAAAAGAAGCAAAAACCTGTCCATTCTTAAGGTTATCATAGCAAAGCTTGAGGCTGTAAGGGGGCTGGGGAAATAGAGGGGGCACACTATCAATGCAAAAAGTCCTATTAGTGACGGATATTTTGATTTATATGCCCAGCAGAGATAACCTGAACCTAAAAGTAACAAAAAAATAATTATGGCTGCTGAAATGTTTTCCGTTAAAAAAATATACTCATTCCCTGTTACGATGCCAGACCTCACTAGGGACATTCCAGGAATACTGGTAGAATCAGCTGTTTGTATGATAATGTTCGTAAAGAAAAAAGAAGTGAATATCCAATAGGTCGAAAAGGTAATAATAATAAATGCAATAATTCTGGTTTTGATAGCAAAATAATCATTTATTATGACTTCTAACATGACAAATAATAATAATATGGATAATATCTGAAGTATCGACACCTGATGCACCAAAATTAGGTATAGAGAGAAAAGTATTGTTAATACATAGAAAGATCGCCATTTTGACGTTTGAATTTGTTTATGAGCCAAAAATAAAAAAAAGACAAATCCGATAAAAGCCATGGTCCGGGTTACAACATACGTGGAATGCGTAATCACTATCGGTGTCGTTGAGAAGATTAAACAAATAAACAATGAAATTTGATTGTTTTTAATCATTTGATTGAAAAGCAGGTATAGTACCCAGATCACTACAATAAAAGACAACGATGTGAGAACAATAAATACAAGTTTTATATCAATCCCCATAAGATCCGTTCCTGCTGCGATGAAGATATGATACAGCGGGAACCAGGCATACCCATAACTAAGATC
>JAPLEC010000160.1 GCA_026391515.1 Bacteroidia bacterium
TTACGTTTAATAGTCTCTTTACACTTCGCTGCTCCGTCACCAAAAAAGAATATTCTTTTTAATTCTGGGAAATCACAAAAAGAGTTTTTATCCATTATTTCTGCCCTGATGCTCCTGATGCTTTTACCATTTGAATCAAAAATGGAATAATATACTTCCATCCTGCGAGCATCAAGAACGGGACAAAAAAGATCATCATTTGTTATCTGGTATTTCTTTTTTGCTTCAGCAGAGAAACCATAGAACATTGACAGAGTCGTTTCAACACCAATAAGTGGTATGGAAGAAGCATAGGCAATTCCTTTCGCAGCTGAAACTCCAATCCTGAGACCTGTATATGAACCGGGACCTTTACTTACAGCGACAGCATCAAGCTCATTTGTTTTGACACCTGCTTTTTTCAGGAGATCAATAATGAAAACAGTAAGCAATGAAGAATGCGATTTACCTTCATTGCTCTCTCTCAAAGCAATGGCTCCGGTCTTATCACAAAGTGCAACGGAGCAGAGAGCTGTTGCTGTTTCAAGGCAAAGGATCATTGTTATCCGGAAAACTCCTCAATCTTATTTTTCTTTGTACAATTCCTCTTTCTTGACAATTTCAATCAATGTGCTGTCAGAAAGTTTTTTACTGATTGCACTAAATGGTGAAGAGATTACACGGGAACTGTCTTCCACGCCGGAAATTATCTCAATATAATTATTATCCTGAATACCGGTTTTTACATCTTTGGCAAAAGCATATTTTCCGTCAGTAACAAAAACAAGAGTGCGGATCTCTTCTTCAGAAACTTTCGTTGCTGTTTTTGTAGTGTCAGTTCTGGTTGTAACTGATTGAATTGGTACAGAGATTATACCTTTTCTTGTTTCAGTTTGTATATCAACAGTGGTTGACAAACCGGGCCTGAAGGGATTAATAACACCATTTGCAGTAAGCTTTGCATACGATTGTGGAAGAACAAAAATCTTAACATCAAAATTTGTGACCTGATCAGCTGAAACGCCGGTTGTTTTAGCAGAATTAGCTATTTCAGTAACCACACCCTTGAATTTTTCATCAAGATAGGCATCTACTTCAATCGATGCCGTATCTCCAAGATTAACTCTTACAATATCATTTTCGTTAACCTCAACCTGTGCTTCCATACGCGACAGGTCGGCAATGCGCAGGATTTCAGTACCTGCCATAAGATTTGTTCCTGCGACTCTTTCGCCAAGCTCGACAAGAAGCATCGAAACAGTCCCGGTCATTGGAGAATAAATTGATGTTTTGATCAGGTTTTCATTTGCTTCCTTCACAGAAGCTTCAGCGCTCACGACTGAATATTTAGCTGCATCGACTTCAGATTTGGCAACGTTATATGAAGCCTCCGCCTGTTCAAATTCAGATTTCGAAATTGTCTGTTCATCGTACAGCTGTTTGGTTCTTTTAAATGACAAATCAGCTTGTGTAAATTGAGCTTCAGCCTGTGCAAGCCGTGCCCGTGCAGAGCTGATAACTGCCAGCGAACGGTCTTTCTGTGAAATATAAATATCGGGTTTAATCCTAAGAAGCAACTGGCCTTTTTCAACATTATCACCTTCTTTTACGGTAAGCTCAACAATTTCTCCCGAAACGTCAGGTGTAATCTTGACCTCTTTTTCAGGTTGAATCTTTCCATTGGCAGTTATAGTTTCAGTGATCTGACGTTTTTCAGTATATTCAACAGCAACTTTTACAGTAACTGCTTTGCCGAACCAACCGGCTTTTTTCCCGATAATTGCGAGAATGATTAGAAGAACAACAACTCCGATCAGGATTTTTAATATTCTGTTTTTTTTCATGATATGATATCTTGAATTGGATTTATTTAGTTAATGTTAATGGTAAGCCCTTATAGAAATCAAGAACCTTAGTCTTGAATATGTATGTATATTTTGACTGCGACATATCCGATTGAGCATTCAACAACTGGGTTTTAGCAGCATTATAATCGACAGAAGTTACCATACCGACATTGAATTTCTGTTCAGTATATCTGAATGACTCTTGAGTAGAAGCTACAGCTTTCATACTGGCATTATATTTTTTTAAGGAAGCAACAGCATCTGCATAAGCCTGCTGGATGTTTTTATAAAGTCCTTTTCTCTCAGCTTCGAGAGTATATTCAGAATTTAAGATTCCCAGCTTGGCATTTTTGATATTTTTATTAACCTGCCAGCCGTTGAGTATAGGTACACTAAGCGTTATGCCAATGCCATAGTTTCGGTAATTTTTTATTTGTTCCTTAAATGAAACATTGGATGTATCGTTGAAGATATAACTATATCTGGTGCCAAATGAATGAGATGAAGTCAGACTGGGATACCTTCCTCCCCTGGCTATTTTGAGATCGTATTTTGATGACTCAAGCTTTAATTCAGCACTTTTTATCTCAGGTCTGTTCGATAAGGCTAAATTATAAATATCATCGATCTTCCCGGTAATAACACTTGCTGTATCTACACTTATTACAGGTATGACAATTTCAAATCCCTCGGGACTTTTAAGTTCGAGCATCTGAGTCAGGGTCAGGTAAGAGATATCAAGCTGGTTTTTCATGTTAATCAGAGAAACTTCTTCCTGAGCAGCTTGAGCTTCAATCTGCAACAGATTTCCCCGTGCGACACTGCCGGCATCAACCATTTTCCTGGTTTTTTCAATCTGTTGCCGGGTAATCTGAAGCTGACTGCTGTTGGCATTTACCAGCTCTTTATTCAGAAGTATCTGCAAATATGCCAGGGCAATATTGAGTGATATGTTATCTTTGATATACTGAAGATTCTGTTCGCCGGCAAGGAGTTCATACTTATTCTTCCGGATAGTATTATAATTTATCAATCCCTGGAAAAGAGTTAAATCACCACCAACATAAAATCTGTCATTCAGCATGTTCTGGTCAATATATTCGTAACGTAATAAGTCCAATGCACGACCAAAGGAAAAATCGTTGGTCACTTGAGCATTCAGGGATGGCAGCAGTTTAAGCTTCGAAAGGGCAAGGGTATTTTTTTGCATTTCAGTTTGCACTACCTGTTGCTTTATCTGAATATTATTGTCGATGGCATATCTGATACAATCTTCAAGCGGCCAAACCTTTTGCTGCGATAAAACAGTACCGGTGGATATCAGGAAACAGAATAATATGAAGAATAAAACTTTTTTCATTTGTATATAATAATTTACTGCGATGGCACTGAAACTCGTTTACAAATACGTACTTAAGCTGTCAATGCTGCATCGGTGGTTAAATTCATTAGTACAGAATACTTTAAAAATAAGTCTACGAAGATAGAAAATATCTTTTTTAGAAAGAATATTTTTTTAAAAAGAGTAAAACATTGATCATTTAGAGGATAAATAAATTCGGTTTCTAAATTTGCTTATATTTGTAGCTTAACAGTTAAAAAGGTATTATTAACACTTAAGTATATGAGTAACAAGGATTTAAAATTAAAGCCGGGAGTGATCTTCGGTGATGATGTAAAAGCATTATTTGATTATGCAAACAAGAACGATTTTGCCATTCCTGCAGTAAATGTCGTTGGAACCAACACAGTGAATGCAGTATTGGAGACTGCAAAAGCAGTAAATTCACCTGTAATCGTACAATTTTCAAATGGAGGCGCTCACTTTTTTGGCGGTCAGGGATTACCGAAAGAAGAGCAGGTCGGAGCAATTGCCGGAGGAATATCAGGGGCTCTGCATGTTCATAATGTGGCTGAGTATTACGGGATACCTGTAATAGTTCATACCGATCATGCTGCCCGTAAACTGCTTCCATGGATCGGTGCTCTACTGAGTGCCGGCGAAGTCCATTATAAAACCAAAGGCAAGCCTCTGTTCAGCTCTCACATGCTTGATCTCTCTGAAGAGCCTATTAAAGAGAACATTGAAACATGCAAAAAATATCTGGAACGGATGAGCAAAATCGGAATGACACTCGAAATAGAGCTGGGTGTTACCGGCGGAGAAGAAGACGGAGTTGATCATTCAGGTGTTCACAGTTCAAAGCTCTATACACAGCCTGAAGATGTTGCATATGCATATGAGGAGCTGTTGAAAGTCAGTGACAGGTTTACAATTGCAGCCTCATTTGGTAATGTTCATGGTGTCTATAAACCGGGAAATGTTGAGCTTAAGCCTATAATTCTGAAAAATTCACAGGAGTATATTCCGAAGAAATTCAATACCGGACCATATCCTGTAAATTTTGTATTTCATGGCGGTTCAGGTTCCGAAAAGCATCTTATAACTGAAGCTATCAAATATGGTGCTATCAAAATGAACCTTGATACCGATATGCA
>JAPLEC010000052.1 GCA_026391515.1 Bacteroidia bacterium
AAAAGTTCCTCTTGCCGAAATGAATAAATATTCCACAGCGCTGAGCTCAATAACAGGTGGACGTGCAATGTATACCATGAAGTTTGCAGAATATGCCCAGGTACCCGGAGATGTTCAGGATGCAGTAATCAAAGCATACTCTGAAGAAGAAGAAGAGGAATAGAAAACATCCCAAAGTATTTAAAATTAAAACCGCCTCAGCAATGGGGCGGTTTTTTAAAAGAAAGAGGCAGGCCGTTTAAGCTGCCTCTTATCATATTATAAGGTACGATTGTTTAACTTTATTTCTTAGCTATTTTAATTATGCTGGCGCCAATTTTAATATAGTATAATCCGGGGGTAAGATCCTGGACGTTAACCTGTCCGCCAATCATTTTCCTGTCAGCTACGATACGACCAACAACGTTATATATCTTAACATCAGTCAACTGATCTTCCAAACCCCTGATATTTACAATGTCTGAGGCCGGATTCGGATAAACTGTATAACCAGACACTTTTGTATCTGGAATAACTGTTGGTACTGGTCCAAATATATAGAATGCACCGCAGCCGCTAATTGATCCCGGATCTGCGAAAGGAGCACCAATAACCAAAGTTGAACCATCAGGAACCATTGCAACACATTTTCCGAAATAGTCGCTGGCGACTTTATCTGAAGCGCTTAATTTCGAAGTTTCAGTTGTTACGGAAGCCCAGCCACCGACAGGTTTAGTAAAAACATAAACTGCCCCGGCATCAGCTACTCCTGAAAAATCTGATTTATAAGAACCTGTTATAATCAATGAACCGTCAGAACTAATAGCTTCCGAGTAACCAAACCAGTCGCTTGCCGCCTGATCAGAAGCAGTAAGTTTGACTGTCTGAGTTGCGTCAGCCCAACCTCCTCCAGGTTTCACATAAACATAAGTAGCACCTGCATCAGCCATAGCTGTTGGTACTGAAAAATCTGCTTTGTATGAACCAGCGGCTATTGTTGAACCATCTGCACTAATGGCAACAGAAAAGCCCAGGTTATCAGCAGCTACTTTGTCAGAAGCAGTAAGTTTAGCTATCTGGGTAATTGGGGTTACGGCAGTTCCTGTCCAACCGCCACCTGGTTTCTCAAATACGTAAACAGCTCCTGCTGTAGCAGTGCCACCAGGGTTTGCAGCATAAGCGCCGGATACGATTGTTGAACCGTTTGAAGATATCGAGGATGAATAGCCCAATTTGTCAGCTGGATCCTGTACTGCGGCTATAAGTTTTGCAGCTTCAGTGCCGCTAATCCAGCCTTCTGTTGGTTTAAGGAATACATATAAAGCACCAGCAACAGAGGTTCTATGGTCAGCACTGGTAGCACCTCCTACAATCGTTGATCCGTCAGGAGTCATTGCTATTGACCATCCCAGAGCATCAGAAGCAGCTTTATCTGAAGTAGTCAGTTTTGCTGTTTGTGTGGCAGTGACCCAGCCGCCAACCGGTTTTACAAATACATATAATGCACCTGCACCAGTTGTACCTCCCGGATCCGAACCGTATGCAGTAACAGCAATAATAGATCCGTCAGAAGAAATGGAAACATTGGTCCCTAACCAGTCATTGGCTGCCTTATCAGAAGCGCTTAATTTTGCCACCTGGGTTGCATCAATCCATCCGCCGACAGGTTTAACATATACGTACGCCGCACCGGAGGCGCTAATTGTTCCCGGGTCAGCTAAATAGGCACCAGAAACAACTGTCGAACCATCTGAACTGATGGCAACTGAAAAACCTAAATAATCCAATGTAACAGGGTCAGATGCAGTCATTTTTGCAGCCTGAACCCACGGGTCGATAACAACCGGGTATTGAGCATTGCTGTCGTCAACTTTAATGGCAATGGTCTGACCATGCTTCTCAAACCATACCGGCAACTGTTTATTTGCAGCATCAAAAGCTATAAGCCCCTGGTAATTAAAGACAGCTGTTCCATTATAGTCATTGAGGATTATTCCACAGCGACCTTCCATTAAAGTTGGGTTAAGATCACCACTGAAATCCATTGAAAGAGACAGAGGTTCTGCATTATCTGACTGGCGGCTGTTAATTGTCCAGCCCTGCTGGAATCCGCCAGGACCGTTAATATACCATGACATCATTTCAGGACCGTTAGTGAATTCAAGCCGGTTTCCATCAATTTTTGATGACTCCAGAAGACCTTTCTGTGGCATACTTACCTCAGAAGCACCAAATGCTCTGAGAGAAAGGCTCCATGAATGAACTCCGCTGAGGAATGTCACACCTGTCTGGTTAACAATAGCTTTGATTCCTGCAGAAAAGGATGATGATGTGTAGTCGCTTCTCTCTTTAACGAAATGATAGGCCGGATTTTCCCTGCCCATATCAGAGGATATGCGGTACTGAAGGGCCTGATCGAGATCAGAGTAAGACGTTTTGGTTTTCTCTGTTGCCCAGGTAATACCTGAAAAAAGAGTACAAACCATTAAAAACATAAAAGTCCGGATAAAGATTTTCATAAGCTTTTTTTTAGTGATTGTTACTAGTGTCAAATTATATTAATTTTGTTAAACTATTATGAACTTAAAAAATCAAACCAACTGAACCAATAAGAAAAATATTGTTCTTTCCGCCTGAATCGCTTCCGGGGAAATATGTATAAGTGGTATTCAGGTTTAAAAAGTATTCAGACAAAGATTTATTGTTCGTCCTTTTCAGTAGAGTTACACCTGCATTGGCCTTTATCAAATCCGAATGTCTGGTAATATAGTCTTGCTCCTGAAGTTCAGGAATACTCAGGGGAGTAACAACATAATTCATGCTTTTGGATAAATTTTTACGGTACCCTATTCCAAATTCAGGGACAATTGCAAGAGACTTACATTTAAGATAAGTTTTATAGCCGGAATATACTAATAAATTCAGTATCTCCTGGAATCCATAATTCTGAACCGGGTAATGGTAAGCAGACTGATAACCGGCAGTAACACTTAAATTAACTCTGTATTTTTCACGTGACTTGTTATACCTTGTAAATATGTATTCTATGGTTCCGTCGTAATTTGATACTATATGTTTTCCTTCAACCCAGCTGTCGGTAATTAATGTGTCATAAGTATATAACCCGGCAATAATAGTCTTTGAGTGTTGCATCACCTCAGTACCATCGAGATTCATCATATGAAAAAAGATATTTAGCTGATGCAGATTATCATTTTTTCTGAAACTCTGGTAATTGCAGGCTGAAAATCCGTCTCTGCCGGAAATACCATCAATTAGTCTTTTGGTATTTCCGTACCTTACTTCTTCAATATAGTTTTTATAGTTTACAACCAGGAAATTAGAGTATGATTCTTTCCTGTATCTAAGCTGAACTTCCGTCTGATATCCTTTGCCGAAGTATGTATTTTCATAACTGGTTATATTCCTGATAGATTTGAAATAACCAAAGCCAAGAAACTGGAACAGGTTATATTTTCCGTCATCCATAACGCTTATGGAAATATCATTGTTGAAGATCAGTGGGCCGGCGCTTATTCCTGCCGATATTTTACTGCCATTATAAATTAATCCGGGAGTAATTGTAAAAGAAGATATATCGTTTCTGTTCCTTGGGTCTTTTTGTTTGGAGCCCACATAATTCTGATAATCAACATCTATTCCTATTGATATCCTTTCGTTTATCGGATAAGCTGCAGCACCTTCAAGCAGGAATCCTTCTTTGTTTTGTTTGCCTCCGATTGTATCACCTAAAATATATGGGTTGTCAGTATCAAAAACAAGTGTATTGTTGTATAAAAGATCCCTGTATTGTTCATTATCATAACCAAAAGAGCCAAAAAATGTCAGTTTACCAATCTTCTTATACCCTCTTGTTTTAGCATAAAAACTATTTATAAGTCCCGGTTCAACAGGGGATTTTAATTCTTTCTTACTAAAAGAATATCCGGCTTCAACAAGACTTATCTGGCGTGAATTGCAGAATGTTAATCCGGCAGGATTTGTCGAATTTGCCCATATATTTGTTAATGGCAAATTATCAAAGTATAGTTTGCTATTTGCTACCTGAAGAGTATCTGCACCGCTAGCTGAATGAAAAATTCCAGAAAGCAGAATTGCCAGACAAAGAATCCGTGTAATTAGAATATGCATTGTAAACTTTCTGATTCTTATTTAAATTCATAAAAAGATGCCTGGACAAATCAGTCCCTGCATCTGATAAAACTAAACCTATTTAACATCGACTGTTGTCGGGTGAATAAATGGTGTTGGTATCAGGTCTCCCAAAAAGTCAACAGTAGAGTTATTGGTATCTTTGTAAATAACTTTACCATCAATAATCTTATCTGCTTTTCTGCGAATACTTTTGCTGTTATATGATGAACTGCAGGATACTTTACCTGCATCAATTGATGTATGAAGCCGTTTAAATTGTTTGGTTGGGTCGGCATTGACCTCCTCGATTGCATCAATGACCCATGATTTATCGACCATCAGATACTGAGTTGCAGCTGCACTTCCCGGCTTTTTCTCAAAGTTGGCAGGGTTATTAACGAATGTCTGGTAATCGAGCCCTGTCGGAAGTCTGAACAATACTATTGCACCGCCTCCTACAGCAGATAACCAGTCGAACATTGCAGTCGAAGTGGTATAAATACAAATGAGATTTGGAACACCAGGGCTATCGGTGTCTTTGCCCGATGTCTGAACATATGTTTCCCAATGAGCACCCCCTAAATTTACAGGTGAACCCGGGTTACCTGCAGGGTCGGTCTTATGGTCAATCCCATCTTGGGCAAGCACAACACTTGTCCTTGGTGCAAGAGGGTTGGTTGTACCAGTTCCCGGCCACATCCAGGTATGATAAGTAATCGGCAGGGAGTCCCTTGGAGTACCATCACTTTTTACCCAGGCAGAAGCTGTTGTTCCCATTGGCTCAAGTGTTCCAATACAAAGCCCGTCAAGATAAATAACCTGATCACTGTTATTATAGATTTCATGGAACTGATCTGAGTAATAGTTGGTTCCGGCGGGAGTTTTTGATCCAGAGTAATAAACTTCCTTGAAAACAAGTCCGCCTTTTAGAGCAACAGCAACCAGGTTTATTTTCAGATTCAGGTTCGCCGGGTTAAAACTGACAGTTTCTGAATTACCGTTAAAAGCAAATTCAGTTGTCTGGAAAGAAGCAGAAACTGTATAGGTCCCCTCTTCAAGAAGCAGATATGAAATTCCTGAAGCATTTGTCCGATCGGTGTCTTGTCTTGAGGAAAGGTTATTCATAACTGTTACCTTAATATTTGAAAGGTCAGTATAGGAATATCCTGCCGGATAAGTAACTGTAATAGAGACTTCATAAAGTTTTGCACCTTCTTTTCTGCAGGAGATTAGAAACACTCCTGTCAGAATAATTACAAAAAACACTATTAACTTTCTCATATACAATTGCATAAAGATCAAATTCTCATATTTTTATTCTTATTTCTGCGCCAAAATATATTGGCTGGTTTCTTCTCATATAAACCTGTTTTAGCCCTATTACTCTCATTAAAGGCTGGTAGTTTGTTACATTATTACAATAAAATGAGAAATCAACTTTATCGGAGATTTCCTTTGTAAGTCTAAGATTGATCTGAAAAGTGGGAGGGAAAGTTCTCCGGATAAAATAATTTGGATCATTGTACGACTTAATAAGATCACTGTATGGTTTCTGTGTAGCCGTCAGAGGATCGAAGGTATGATAAATCAGATTCATATCGTAGTAACCTATTGCATTTATGTATTTTATATTTTCGTTATCTGCATAGATATCCTCAGCAGGGGTTTTGGTATAGAATAGAGGATTTCCTGAAGCATCGTCATAAATATTCTGGTATCTCTCCATCCATATAATCTGGGTGGTAATAGTGAATATCGTTCTGAGTTCCTTTATATGGGTAATTGTCCGGAGATTACTGTTTAGTCTTTCTGTTGTCGTTCCATCGCCCCCGGGATACAGACCCACAAGCGGAAATTCTTTCCCCATATAAGTTAAAACTGTTTGCGCAAGGTAACTGTTTACAGACTGTTTTCGAATGTTCATATATGCTCCATCAAGCACAAATGAAGTTCGTAGCAAAGTAATGGTTCCAAAATCAACAGTGAATTCAATTCCTTTCTTAACAGACTGATCATTATTGCCGGGATAAGAATAACTGGCAAAAAGCGTATCCTGTATAGCGTTGATTTTTATCGGGTTACCTGATACAAGGTCATTATAATAGACACCGTTTCCTTCAATATAATATGGATTAAGGCCGCTCTGCCCGAGAGATTCATAGACATTATAGATGTTTGTGGAATAATATTTTTCAAAACTGAAACTGTTAACCATCTTTTCATAAAATCCTGTCAATGTAACTTCTATATTTCTGATTTTAAAATCAATCCCTCCGTCAAACTTCTTGTTAACAGCAGGTTTAAGCTTGTAATTACGCGTATCTTCATAAATCTTGGTTGTAAGAACAAGCAATGAGTTTGGCGGATCGTAATAGTTGAAACTTACCTTGTCGAAATAGGCCTTATCAGGATAATAATGTAGCATAGTCGGGGCTTTGGAAAAAGTTCCCCATCCAAATCTGAGAACTAATGATTTAAGATTTTTGTTGTTTTTTTTGTCAATGACAGTATATTTAATATTAAATCTGGGATCAAGCATGGTGGTTTCTACAGTTGACCTGAATAACCCTTTTGGCTGAATATTAGTAAATCTTAATCCTGCCTGAATATCAAGTTTTGTTGAACCAATTGGAGCAGAAAGATTCTCTTCCGCATAAAATGAAAGTTCTTTCATCGCGGGAATATCTTTGTATGAACGCGGTCTGCTATCTGTACTACCCATTCCATTGGGAGGAAATGCGAGGTCATAAAACCTTCCCCTGCCGTTATTGCCCAGTTGTTTCCAATCAGTTCCAAAAACAATATTATTATACACACTGCCAATATGTAATGATTTTGTTCCTGAGAGTTTTGAATTAAGGTAATAAGGTTTCCCGTCTACTATTAGGTCACTGACATAAATACTTGGAAGATATTGAGTTACATGTTCTCCTGCTACTAATGATATTGGTTGTGGCATAGGTCCGTTCAGACTCTGAAGATCAACTTCATGGCCATACTGATGCTGTAGGTTACCTGAAATATTGAAATTCAGTGAAGTCAGCAGTTTTGAATTAAGTGACCATTTCCCCGATAATATCAGACCAAGGCTCTGATCCTTTGATTCGTATTTTTCATAGTTACGCATATCCGGGTCTTTTGCATTTACATCAAGAGTCTGCGATGCGCGTACTGAAGCATTTAGATTTAACGGTTTGGTAGTTTTGAATAAAACGGTATTGTAACCAATACCTCCGTTTATCCTGTTAAATGTTTTGTATTTGTATCTTATATCGTCAAGTGATTGTGTAAAATCAAAATCCATATTCAATGATCCTTTCCCCTGGGGGAGGAGTATTCCTTTTCCGATATAAATCTGTTTTATTTCAGGGTCGACCTTCAGTTTTGCTGTCAGAGGAGTTTTTCCCTTCTTCAGGTTTACCTTGACTGCTCCACTCAGCATATCTCCATTTTCGACACTAGCTATACCCCTGATGACTTCCACTGATTCAATATTATCGACTGAAACCTGTCTTACATCGGTGCCTCCTGTCGCTGTTGTAGCGAAGCTTGCAGAACCCGTACTGCTTGTAAACTGCATGTTTGCATCGTTTGATACGGGAGCACCATCGACTATTAAGAGTGTTCCAAGGAAAGGTCAGTTGGCTGAACATGCTGAAGGGCTGTCTGTTGTATAGTCGACCCTGTTCCCATTTTCTTTCCTTCTTTGGCGACCACTATTACTTCATCAATGGCAAGGGTAATCTGATTAAGATAAATAATAATACCCTTTAAATTGTCAGTTAGCTTAATCGCCCGTTCAACAGGTTCGTAACCGAGAGAGGTAACCTGGAGTATATACGACCCTGCTGGAACATTTTTTAAAATAAAAAAACCTTTCTGGTCAGAAACCGACCAGATGTTCAGTTCTTTTATCACTATTGCCACCATTTCGATAGCACTGCTGTCGCTGGAATTAAGTACCTGTCCTTCCACGCTGAATTTGCCCTGGGCAAACATCAGGGATGTGTACAGAATAAATATCAGAATAAACAAGTACCTTTTCATTTCCGCAACAATTATCTATTCATTTTATAAATTTTTAATTGAATTTATTCGGGAATATGAATATAGCAATACATCCGTAAACTCCTGTGAGAGCTGTTAAGAAAAGATCAATAATAATATTCTTTAATTTCCTCCCTTTTTTGATAAGAATAAAAGCTGCAAGGCTGGTAAAAATAAGATTTGTAATGATCCATAAATACCCCGGGGACTTTAGAAAATTAAGATTTATGAAAGCTGATTCAGGAGATGAAAGAGACATTTGAAATGGAACCAAAGAAGATAGTATTTTTCCATCAATTCTCTCATATTTGTCTGTCCATTTTTCTTCGTATGTGTTAACCACCTCGTACATATCATCAATAGCAGTTGATTTAAGCCAGTAATTTCCTCCAACAGTTATGCATTTATTAAAAAGGTCACAATTAATTCTCACTGTTTGTGTAAAAGGATCAAAACCTTCAACAGGCAATCTCTGAAGGTCGTACACTTCATCCATAACCACATAAATCCCATTTGACCCAGTGAAAAGATAGCAATAGAATTCATTGGTCCTCAGATCAACACATTCAATATATACAATTCCAAGGTTTTCAGGTGTCTCGATTCTTGCAACATACGGTTTTCCTTTCTTCATTTTAATGTGGAAAAGAGATTCTTCACTGTCAGTTACAAAATAACCCTCATCTTTTGATTTCCGGGTTGTAGGAATCCCAGAAATTATTTTTGCAGGAAATGCAAAACCATTTTCCTTAAGAGCATTGGTAAAGAGGACGCTTTTTTCTTCGTTGATCATATTTGTCTTTGCCAGGATGAATTCCATTCTGCTGCCAATCCTGAAATAGTCGTCAGGCATTACCAGGTTTACTTTACCGCTTTCCGATTCAAGCATTGGATATAAAGTTGGTAAGGGAGCTAACATTTTTTTGGGTGTAAATCTGAAAAAAGAATTTGCCCTGTTTATAGAAGCCGCCTCCATTTTAACACCGTTTATTGAATCGGGCATATTACCATCGGCCATCAACTGCCGGAAGAACATCAGAGGCATGCTTTTCTCATATTCGGCTGTGGTATAATTATTCCCTTTGGGATCCATTCTTCCTCCTGGTCCGGTTTTCTCTGAACCAAGAATAATAAAGTCTTTAAGTGTACAGCTATAAAATACTGTTGTGGTAACCGGCACTTTCTCAAACATTGTCCAGTATAACTGGGGTATTGCTAATGAAGCTACAAGTATTCCTATTACTATTAATATATATCTACTGAACTTTACCATTTTACATTTCTCCTTTTCTGAATCTGTATCCTGTAAATAATACTACAATACTCGACAATGCTGTCAGTAATAACAGACTGACTATTATTGGCTTATACCCTCCTATACTTGCATTTATGTAAAAGAATGTTATAAAACCGCCACCGATTATTGCAAATAATCCTCTATAGAGCCAGATAGGTTCCAGCAAAATCAGTGAAACCATAAAATATATTGCAACTCCCCCGAGAAACCAGGGTACAATTGAAATCAAGGATGGTATAATTATGTCTGAAGGAAAGAATAAACTGCTTCCTGCAATAAAGATCAGGAAGAAGAACAGGAACATGGAGATAATGGTTGCAGCTCCGAAAGCATGCATCATAATAAGTATCTCATTTTCCTCCACAGGCAGGTGGAATGTCAGTTTAATCCTTTTGTCTACTGTTTCAGGAAAATACTGGGCAATAGCAATTCCCAACCCGGCTACTGCCGGGAGATACTTAAGCAGCATATAATAAGGTGATCCCCGGAAGAGAAAGGAATACCAGTAGTTAGCGGCGTCAACAAAAAGGATATCATGTCTTACTCTCAGGAATACGATCGTGAGCGCAATAAGACCAAGCACCAGGAAGGCTAAAAAAGTCCCCTTTATCTTAATCCACTCTTTATATATAATAGATTTCATGATCATCATTCTTTCCTGATTAATATTTACTTGTTAGTCCAATAAAAGCGTCCTCAAGAGACATCTTCTTTTCTTCGAATGATGAATATTCAACATTTGCAGAATGAAGAAATGCCTTTACCTCGTCTCCATCTTTATAAGTGTAAAACTCTACTTTGTCTTTTACACGTTCTATGTTCATTGCCAGAGTCGTTGAGGGCAACTGTGTCTCATGCGACTTAAGT
>JAPLEC010000458.1 GCA_026391515.1 Bacteroidia bacterium
TTTGTAATTATTTAATTATTAATCTGTTATGTCAGAGAGAGAAAGGATTGTTCAGGTAAATATTGAGGAGGAAATGAAGTCGGCATATATCGATTATTCTATGTCGGTCATTGTATCGAGAGCATTACCTGATGCGAGAGACGGGCTCAAACCGGTTCATCGTCGTGTACTTTTTGGAATGTCAGAGCTTGGAGTTCTTTCAAACAAAGCTTATAAAAAATCTGCAAGAATAGTGGGAGAGGTGCTGGGTAAATATCACCCTCATGGCGATTCATCAGTATATGAAGCCATGGTGAGGATGGCTCAGGACTGGTCAATGAGGTACCCTCTGGTTGACGGCCAGGGCAATTTCGGCTCAGTCGATGGTGACAGCCCCGCTGCTATGAGATATACCGAAGCAAGACTCAGAAAAATTGCTGAAGAGACACTTGCGGACATTGATAAGGAAACTGTTGATTTTCAGCCAAATTTCGATGATTCGCTTAGTGAACCAACAGTTTTGCCTACACGGATTCCAAATCTGCTGGTTAACGGCGCCTCAGGAATTGCGGTCGGAATGGCAACAAATATGGCTCCGCATAACCTGTCGGAAATAATAGATGCAACAGTTGCATACATAGACAATAATAATATTACAAGCGAAGAGATATTAAAATATGTAAAAGGACCTGATTTTCCGACAGGAGGTATCATTTATGGAGAACAGGGCATCAGGGATGCCTGTGAAACAGGGCGCGGAAGGATTGTGGTCAGGGCAAAAACCGAAATAGAAATTACCCATTCAGGCCGTGAATGTATAGTAGTTACAGAAATTCCTTACATGGTTAATAAGGCTGAAATGATACGCAAAATTGCAGACCTTATTAATGAAAAGAAGCTTGAAGGTATCTCTTATATAAATGATGAATCAGACCGTAACGGTATGCGCATCGTCATCATATTGAAGAAAGATGCCACCGCTAATATTGTTCTTAACCACCTGTATAAATTCTCTTCACTTCAGACAACATTCAATGTAAATAATATTGCACTTGTCAAAGGCAGACCAAAAACATTAAACACAAAAGACCTTATATATTATTTCGTAAAACACCGTCACGAAGTAATCCTCAGAAGAACAAGATATGATCTTGATCAGGCTGAAAAGAGAGCGCATATACTTGAAGGTCTGATTATTGCCAGTGATAATATCGATGAAGTAATTGCAATCATTAAATCTTCACAAAATCCCGATATCGCACGCGAAAGACTGATGGAACGATTTAGTCTGTCAGAAATCCAGTCCAGGGCAATTGTGGAAATGAGGCTTCGTCAGCTGACAGGTCTTGAGCAGGAAAAGCTAAGAGCAGAATATAAAGAGGTGATGGATCTGATTGATTACCTGAAGAAGGTTCTGGCCAGTGTCGAGCTTCAAATGAAGATAATTAAAGATGAACTTTTGGAAATAAAGGAAAAATATGGTGACAAAAGAAGGACTGAGATAGTTCCAAACGTAGAAGAATTTAATCCGGAAGATTTTTATTCAGACGACGAAATGGTTATAACTATTTCGCACATGGGTTATATCAAAAGAACTCCTCTGACAGAATTCAGAAGGCAGAACAGGGGTGGAACAGGTGCGAAAGGCGGTACAACAAGAGATGAAGATTTCATTGAGCACCTGTACATTGCGACTATGCACAACACGATGCTCTTCTTCACAAGCAAAGGAAAGTGTTACTGGCTTAAAGTTTATAATATTCCGGAAGGCTCCAGAACCTCCAAGGGAAGAGCTATGCAAAACCTGATCAATATTGAACCTGATGATAATGTACGAGCCTATATAAATGTTAAAGATTTAAATGAATCTGATTACATTAATAATAATTATATAGTACTGTGCACAACAAAAGGGATAATAAAGAAAACTTCGCTTGAAGCATATTCCAGGCCACGTGCAAACGGAGTGAATGCAATAACTGTCAGGGAAGAAGATGAGCTTCTCGAAGCAAGAATGACAAACGGGAATCATCACATAATGCTGGCTGTTAAATCGGGACGTGCAATTCGTTTTCCCGAAGCATCTGTCAGACCAATGGGACGTACTGCATCAGGAGTAAGAGGTATAAAGCTTGAAAATGAAAAAACGGATATTGTTATCGTAATGATTACAGTTGAGAATAAAGAAAAAGATATCCTGGTCGTTGCTGAAAAAGGTTATGGTAAAAGGTCAGATATTGATGAGTACCGGATAACCAACAGGGGAGGAAAAGGAGTCAAAACCATAAATATTACAGAAAAAACCGGCTCTCTGATAGCCTTGAAGGATGTAACTGATAATCACGACCTTATGATTATAACTCAATTTGGAAATATTCTAAGAAGCCCTGTTTCGGCATTGAGGGTGATGGGCCGGGCAACTCAGGGTGTAAGGCTGATAAATCTGAAGGAAAATGATATTATTGCATCAGTGGCCTGTGTGCTCGTGAATGAAGATAATGAGGATGTGGATTCAGGTGATGAAAATGAAAAAAATCTTAATCCTGATGAAAATGGCAAAGAATTTGAAGATTAATAACTAATGTTATAAATTTGAAAAATTTTAAAAGACAATTAAACAAAAAAAATTATAATCATGAAAAAATTCATTCTTCTGATAATTGCTGTTAGTATTTCAATAGGAGCAATTGCACAAAAAGGAAAAGTTACTGCCGCTCAGAGTTTTATAGACCAGGGTGCACTGGATAAAGCTAAAGAGGCCATTGATCAGGCTTTAACCAATGAAAAATCAAATACCTGGAGCAATACCTTCTTCACAAAAGGTAAACTTTGCCAGGCAATCTATGATGCTGATAATCCGGCGTATAATTCATATTATGCAGATCCGCTTGCAGAAGCATATACTTCGTATGAAAAAGCAATGGAGCTCGATCCTAAAGGCGGAACCAAAAAGAAAATAATAGCAGAACAGATTTATGCCTCAATGATAGGACAATTAAGTTCACAGGGGGCTAAAAAATTCGAAGCAAAAGATTTTGAAGGAGCTTTTAATTCTTTTATAACACAGGTAAAATTAGCAGAAAGCGATATGTATGCGGGCAGTGTCGATACCGGAATGTATTTCAATACGGCGCTTGCTGCTATAAATGCCAAGAAATACAATGAAGCGATCAAGTATTTCGAGAAATGTGCTGAAATGAAGTACCTAGGACTCACACCATACTTGCAGATTTCACAATGTTATGTGGGACTGGGCGATACTGCAAAAGCAGAAACTTATTTACTAAATCTGAAAGACAAATTCCCGGAGGATAATAATGTTTTTATTACTATTGCTGATTTTTATTTGAAAAGCAATAGACCAAATGAGGCTCTTAATTATATTGAAATTTCAAAGAAAAAGGATCCGTCAAATTACGGTCTCTATTATGCAGCAGGTGTTACATACTTAAATCAGAATAGATTTGATGAGGCAATAACAGATCTTACTAAATCTATCGAGCTTAAATCTGATATTTATGATTCACAGTATGCTCTTGGAGCTGCTTATATCAATAAGGCTGCAGAAATGTTCAAGAAGGCCAATGATATAATGGACGTAAAACAGTACAGCGAAGCCATTGATGTAGCAAATGCAGTTTATGCAAAAGCAATTCCATACATGGAAAAAGCTCTTGAACTCAAACCAGACGATATATATGCTATGAAGAGTCTGCAGGAGTTGTATTACAGGCTGAAAGAAACAGGAAATAATCTTGAGAAATATAATGCAATAAAAGCCAAGATTAGCGCAATCGAAAATAAATAATACTGAACTTTACAGAGGAGGGATACTTTGCAGTATCCCTTTTTTTTGCTCTTCAGCAAAACAGGATGGAAGAGATGCATTCAAACTGAATTCACTTCCACGTATTATCTGATTATTTTTCTATTTGACATAATATTAATTATAGGCTTAATAAGAGAATTTCCGGCCAGCTCGCTGGTTTACATAAAATCAGATATAGCGACGAAGCGTAGCGAAGTCCTATATCGTCAGATTTTATGTAAAAGGAAATTCTCGACTATTTTATTTGCCAGTTCTGCTGGTTGGAATAAAATCTGATATGAAACGAGGCACAGCCGAGTATCATAGAAAAATCCTTACTTTTTCCCGTCGTCAAAATTATTATATTTGTCCTCCATTAAAAATTCCAATAAAATTATGAGCCCCTCCAGTAATATTCTATTTACACAATTTAGACTTGGTCCTTTAACCCTTCGCAACAGAACAATCCGGGCAGCAGCCTTCGAAGGAATGTGTCCGGGAAACCTGCCATCTGACGATCTCTTCAATTATCACCATGCCGTTGCCGCCGGTGGCATTGGTATGACAACAATAGCCTATGCAGCTGTAGAACAGTCAGGCCTTTCCTTTCCGCATCAGCTCCGGCTCAACCAGGCTGCAGTTGCCGGACTCAGAAATATTACCGATGCCGTTCATCGCGAAGGCGCTGCATGCTCCATTCAGATCGGCCATTGCGGCAATATGTCCAAAACGTCCATGGCTGGCAGACTTCCATTAGCACCATCTGCAGGGATAAATCTGTATGTCCCCACATTTACCCACCGCATGAAAGATGCTGATATTCAATCAGTTGCGAAATCTTTTGGGAAAGCTGTCAACTTGGCACGCGAAGCCGGATTTGATGCAGTCGAGGTGCATGCCGGTCATGGATACCTGATCAGTCAGTTCCTTTCTCCATATACAAACAAAAGAAAAGATTCTTACGGAGGCTCTCTTGAAAACAGAGCCAGGTTCATGCTTATGGTCATGGAAGAAGTGAAGAAATCTGCTGGTAATGATATTGCTGTGCTCGTTAAAACTAATATCCGTGACGGATTCAAGGGAGGTACTGAGATCGATGAATGTATTGAGATTGCAAAGATGCTTGAGCATGCAGGTGCCGATGCCCTGGTGCTGAGCGGTGGTTTTGTAAGCAAGGCTCCAATGTATGTTATGCATGGGAAAATGCCCATTAAAGTTTTCGCCCATTATATTGAAGATAAGCTGATGAGCTTCTTTGTCAGATTGGTCGGGAACTGGCTTGTAAAGGAAGTTCCATTCACTGAAGCCTACTTCCTTGAGGATGCATTGAAATTCAGGAAAGCCCTTAAGCTTCCTCTGGTATATGTTGGTGGTCTGATCTCACGCGAAAAGATTGACGAAGTGCTTGATAATGGATTTGAACTTGTAGCCCTCGCACGAGCACTTATCAAAGATCCGGATTTTGTTAAAAAGCTGCAAAACAATGAGTTATCACGCTCCGAATGCGATACTTGCAATTATTGCATAGCTGTGATGTACAGCCGCCAGGCTGCCTGCATCATGAATGACGAGACAATAAGCCAGAAAATAAAAGATATGATGCCGTAAGATGGAAGCTTCGGAAAAATATGCTCTCATTACTGGCGCTTCTTCAGGAATCGGCTGGCATATTTCAGAAGAGCTGGCAGAACGCGGTTATTCTATTATTGCTGTCAGCAACCAGCCGATACAATTACAGGATCTGAAAACAAAGCTGGAACAGACTTATAAAATCCGGGTTATTACCTTTAATATTGACCTGACTCATGAAGATTCTGCACAGCAGGTTTTTGATTTTTGTGAAAAAAATAATCTGCCAGTTGAAGTCCTCATTAATGATGCAGGAATTTTTGTCTTCGGGGAAGTCGTAAATGTCGACTATTTAAGGGTTAAATCTATTCTGGCATTGCATACAGTAACCCCTACCCTGCTCTGCAACCTGTTCGGGAAACTTATGATCTCACAAAAAAAAGGATTCATTCTGAATGTTTCTTCAATTACTGCTGTAATGCCTTATCCGACCATATCACTTTATGGTCCGACAAAAATATATCTTCGTCATTTCACACGTGCTTTCAGAACTGAAATGAAGGCTTTCGGCATTAATGTGACTTGCCTGATTCCCGGAGCCACTGACACTGCCTTGTACGATGCAAGTAATTTCAGAACTTCTTTGCTGATGAAACTGGGTTTGATGAAGAAACCGCAATCAGTGGCAAAAACCGGCATAAAGGCACTTTTCAATAACAGAGCGGAATGTATCCCCGGTTTTCTGAATAAACTGACAGTCGCGCTGCTCCCATTAGTGCCTCAATTTGTCATAAGATTAATTTACCTTCACACAAATATTGTCAGGAAATCACAGGCTCATTCTACCTGAATCCAATTGTAGCATATCCAACCCAGTGACAGTCAGTTGCAATTGCTGTCCGGCCCATTCTGATATCATCGACAGGAATATGTGCAGCAGTGATACTTGTTGAATAACCAACAATTTCTCCGTTAAGAGGCTGTGAATCATTTAAATAGTAAGAAACATAAAGAGCCACAGGTACACAATATCTTCCGCACCATGTCCATTTATATTCTTTATAATTATCAGATTTTAAAGTATATGAATTGAACAGTCTGAAATTTTCCGGTGCTACTTTTCCTGTAAGGCAGTTATTAATTATCTCAGCTTCATGTTCCAATGCCCGTTTATTCCCTGTACTATCGCATCCGAAAAATGCATAATCAGCACCACCCCAATCTTCATTACCATAGTGAACAGCATCAGTAGTGACAATAACTGCAAAGTCCCTGCCCCACTCCCACTTATGTTTTTTGGCAACCGACCGGATGGCTTCGGCCAATGATTTGCCGCAATCTTCCATCCTTTGAGGATTCATTGCAGGTACAAGGATCGGTACGATTGAAATATCCCTGTTGAAATATTGAAGAAACGGTATCATGGCTTCAATTGAATGCTCAACCCGTTGCAGTGTGTCACTAATAATGGCAAACCTGCCATGGAGTTGATTTAATAGCTCTTCTCTAACCGGAGAAACGGGCACATTTTTCCAGGGTCCTTTCCAAAAACTGTACGAATCAAAGACGAGCGAATCTGTAATTCCAAGACGCGCTGCCTTATGTGCCACTCCAATCAATATCAGGTTTGGTGCTTTTACATTTTGAAGAAGCTCAGGATAGAGAGTGCCTGCGTAGGTATAATCGTCGTGAGGACAAATCGTTAATTTCCAGGGTAATCCATCAGTTTTTTTCCAGCCTTTCCGATCCATTCTGGCCATTAAGGAGTCCATCTGCCAGGAATATTGGGCAAATCCCACTGTATCAACAAGCTGTCTGACATTGGCTTCAGCTGATATTCCGGTATCACCTGATTTGCAACCGATCAAAGTTGATAAACAGCATAATAGAATAATAATAAGCTTTCTTTTCATCATAAATAAGAAATAAAAACAAAGGTATTGATTCCGGTGAAAAACTTATAAATCGGCATTAGTCAAATATTAAAAAATATCCTTTGAAATATTTTACAGAAATCTTGCCAATAATGATTAACTTTTGATGCTCAAAATGTCGTATAATAATTATGGAACAAATTAAAAAATCAACACTTGAATTTCTGGCCGATCTGAAGAAACATAATGACCGGGACTGGTTTATAAATAATCGTCCCAGATATATTGAAGCCAAGACTAATTTTGAAACATTTGTCCAGGCAGTAATTAATGAAATTATAAAATTTGATCCTATTCTGAGAGGCATTGAAGTCAGCAGCTGCACCTACAGGATAAACCGCGACATCAGGTTTTCGAACGACAAAACGATCTATAAAACACACCTTGGAGCTTTTATTGTGCGCGGTGGGAAGAAGAACGGGGATAAGTATGCAGGGTATTATGTCCATGTCGAACCAGGTAATAACAGCATGATTGCGGGTGGCGCTTATATGCCTCCAATGCCCTGGTTGACAGCAATAAGAGAAAAAATTGATCAGGAAGGTAAAAAGTTTCTGGAAATAATTAATCATAGGGATTTCATAAAACATTTCGGGAAAATTGAAGGAGAAAAATTAAAATCAGCTCCAAAAGGTTTTCAGAAAGACCATCCTCTGATTGAGCTTCTGAAGCTTAAAAGCCATCTTGTAGTCAAAATGATTTCCGACAAAGAAGTAGTCAGCAATGAATGTTTTGATGATATCATCAGGAGTTCAAAAGCTATGAAACCTTTAAATGACTTTCTGAACGAATACTGATGAATGGTTTAGAACGCACCCTGTACTTTCTGAGAGGTAAAGCTGTCGATCACCCTCCTTTTCACCCCATAATTATGCGTTGGGCAGCAAAATACGCCGGTGTAAAATACCAGGAGTTTTGCACTGATCCCTATGCAAAGTGCAGGGCTATGATCCTCTGTGCACATGACTTTGATATAGACTGGGTTACAGTAATGTCTGATCCCTGGGCGGAAGCATCGGCTTTTGGTATAAAGGTTGAATATCCTGAAGATAGTCTGCCTGTCGATATCGGAGGTCATTGTCCGGATGCTCAAACAGCATCATCACTTAAACACTATAATCCACTGGAAAACAGACGTTGTATTAACAGACTGATTGAAATAAAAGAATTCATCAGGCAGGTTGGGAATGAAAAATTCATTGTCGGATGGATTGAGGGTCCTGTAGCTGAATATGTCGATCTGAGAGGAGCCTCAAATGCTTCAGTTGATCTGTTAATGGAACCTGAAGCTGTTCAAAAGTCAATGGATTTAATAGTGGAATGTGCAATGGAGTTTATTTCACTTCAGATAAAAGCCGGAGCTCACTGTATAGGCATTGGAGATGCTTTCTGCTCCCAAATTGGTCCGGAGCTTTATAGTACATTCGCATTTCAAAGGCAAAAGGAACTTATAGAACATGTTCATAACGAGGGAGCAATAGCCAAGCTTCATATTTGCGGTAATACTGAATCAATCCTGCCCGGAATGATAAAGACTGGAGCAGATATTATTGATATTGACCATCTTGTACCATCACTGGCAGATTTTGCTCCATTACTGGGAGCGAATCAGGTATTTTCAGGGAAAAGTGATCCTGTAACAGTGATTCAGGCTGGTCCCTCTGAACTTATCAGACAATCAGTAATTTCAGATTTTAAAGAGGCCGATGGCCGATGTATTGTTTCAGCGGGTTGTGAAATTACACCTGAAACATCTGTCGAAAACATGAAAAATCTGAGGAACTCAGCTTTCAGCCTGAATAATAATCTGTTGAATTTTCAATAAAGAGACCCTCACTCCTTTTATGGGCATACAGCAGTAATACTATTTAATGTTTTAACTCCTCCTTGATAAAGTAGCTCAATGATGCAGAATAAGCTCTTATCTTTTCATTAAGGTGCTTTTGTCTGGTGATATTTGTGGAAGGCACAAGAGTTTTATTTGATGAATCGGCCCATTCGTAGTACAAATTATCTTTTACCATGACGCACCCATCGCGCGAAATACCAAAGTTGTAACAATAAACTCCAAAAAAGTAAGCAGAATCAGAAGGAAGAGAAAGAAGGTTGTTCCCCGTTTTAAGATAAGTTGCGTTCGACAGTGCCACATTAAAAAGAGTTGGAAATATATCCTTATGAGATCCAAATCGAGTGTGGTCTATTTCAAAATGAGCTTTGTATTTGTCAGGAACATAAATTATAAACGGTACAGTAAATTGTTTAAAAAGAATATTATCAGGCAGATTGAAAAACTGAGTTATGCTATGATCACCTGTTACTGCAATAATTGTATTTTCTCCCAGGGAAGAATTTCTGACTTTGTCAATGAATTTCCCCAGACAATCATTTGCATACTGAAATGAAGCCATATTAAGATTCGCATTCTCAATACTTGTTTTAATTTTTGATTTAATGCTGTCATTCAACTTAAGGCTATAAGGCCTGTATCCTGCTGGTAAATCGTATGGAGTATGATTGGAAGTTGTCATGGCACATATAAACTGGGGCGTTCCGTTTGATTTCTCGAGCTGGTCGAATATACGCTCGAATAAAAACTCGTCAAAAGTGCCCCATTCGCTTTCTGAAGCATCCGGGTATGATTTTTTAAGTGCCGTATTTCCCTCGAGTATCTGGAAATACTGTTTAGAAAGATAATTCTCCAGGTTGCGCCAGGTCAAATGCCCTCCTGTAAAAAATGATGTTTGATATCCAGCATTTAAGAAAGGAAGTGCAACGCTGCCTGACAGGCTTTTTTCGCGGAAGGATGATTGAGAAACAGGATTTTCAGGGCTTCCGATAATTAAAGCCTCGAGTGTATTTATGGTGGTATTTGATGCAGAGATAAAATTGGCAAACTGATAACAATATGGTAGTTCGAATTCCAGTTGCCCTAATAAATTAAGTTCTTTAGAATGAAATTCCATTAAATAACCGCTCATACTTTCCATTAATACAAAAACAACATTTGGAGGGTTTTTTGTTAAGAAGCTGTTTTCAGGAGTTTTTTCTCTAAGTAACTCATAATGAGGAATGTTCTGGTTGTCTGGTTCTTTGTCCAGGTATGCTCTTAATGCATCTTCAATTTGATTAAAACCGTACTTTTTCAAAGTTTCTGTCACATCTGTATTGACAGTCTGGTTCGATCTTTCTACAAAAGCATTCTGCAGGCAATATATACCGTTTAATCCGACTTTGTTGATAAAAGTAATATCCGAAACTACCGTGTTTTCAAATCGTAATGGAAATATTCCCCATGAACTGCGCATCCCCGTGAAATAAATAGTCAAAGTAGCAAGGACAATTAAAGCTGATAATAACAATTCCTTTGCGTAACCTTTTGTTTTTGCTGTTTCTTGTTTTTGGAATAATTTAAACGACAGCGCTTTAATTCGGATTATTCTTCTCAGCACAAAAAATGAAATAACTCCAAAAATCAGGATAGACAAAGAAATGTATATTACCGGGTAATCATTCCACATTGAAACAAGAACGGCTTTAGTATCGTCACGGAAAAACTCAAATACCAGAATGTTAAAGTGATCATTGAAAAATCGGTAAAAATAAAAATCAGCAATAATTCCAAAAAGGACTATAATCATTGCAAAGAGACTGTAAAACAGCGTAAGCTTGCTGTTAAATCGCTGATACACTGACAATTTTGAAGCAGGAATGCAAAAAGCAATAAGTGCAAATAACAAAGGAATGGTTAAAATATAGGTAAGGGTCATTGTATCAATACGAAATCCAATGATAAATGCCTGCATCAGGTCAGGAATGCGTGTACCGATTTCTGCCCTATTACCATATTTAAGAATGAATACAATTCTTGAAATTAAAAGAACAGATAAACCATATGCATATATTAATAAGATTCTTAAGAAGTTAACTATATAGTTATTAATTTTCTCCTGTCTGAACATTAATGACCTTATAATAAAAATTTGTTAAATCTACAAAAAGGACAGGAAATCCGGCATCAAATTTGCAAATCATAAAAAATTCATATATTTAGTTCTCAATCATAAAAATAGTCATATGAAAAAAATGATCTTCACCCTTCTGTTCACCTCGCTGGCGACGATTTTGATCCATGCTCAGGGAGGCGTCAAGCTTGAAGTAGGCATGAAAGCTCCGGATTGGAAATTCATGGATGCCAGCAAAAAGGAATTTACAATGAATAACTGGGCTGGCAGAGTCCTGCAGGTTAATTATGTCGATCCGGATGAAAAGGATCTTAATGAACCATATAATGAGGTTATTGATAAAGCGGTAAAAGTAGATAAGAGGATTGACAGCCTTAAATTCAAAGGTATTGGAATTACTGATTGCAAATCAACATGGCTGCCAAATGGCGCAATACGTGTAATTGCAGGCAATAAAGCCAAAAAGTTCAAAACAACTATCCTGTTCGATTATGATGCCAGTCTTCAGAAACTCTGGGGTTTGCCGGAGGATAATTACAGCGTGGTCATACTTGATAAAGACAGGGTCTGCAGGTATATATTTAAAGGCAAGATCCCTGAATCAGAAAACGAAAAATTAGTTCAGCTGATTATAGCTTTGACAAAAGAATAATCTGGCTTTTAAAAGTTAAACTTAATTTAACCGCAAAGAGCGCTAAGAAGAACGAACTTTGCGGTTAATTTTAATATTTCTAGATGATTATCTCTAATCTTTTACTTATTGCAGGAACCGGCAATAAATCGGGCAAAACAACATTTGCCTGTCGTGTAATTGAGCAATTCAGAGGGATTGGGATAATCGGTATCAAGATTACACCTCATTTTCATGAAACGACACCAGGACTTGTTTTAATGAGTGAGAAACCGGGTTACTCGATTTACGAAGAGACTAATCCGGAACTATCAAAAGATACCTCCCGGATGCTTAAAGCCGGTGCATCAAAGGTCTTTTTTGCAAAGGTCACTGATGAAAATTTGCTTGCTGCTTTCAAAGAGATTATGAAGCATATTCCAACAGGCAATCCAATCGTCTGCGAATCGCCGGCTCTCAGGTATTATATCGATCCGGGGCTTTTTATTATTATGAAATCAAAATACTCTAATAATAAAAATATCAATGAGTTACTGAGATTACCTCATGTAATGTTTCATCTGAATGATATTATCAGAGCCAAAGCCCTTTCTATTGAATTCAAAGATGGGAAATGGTCTTCTTCAGAGAAAACTCTTTGATCAGTTTGCTTCAGTTATATCAGAAATATCCTTTCCAATTCTTGCCTTTATTCTTTCAAGATCATTCTTCATAGTTGCTACGGCTTGTATAAGCTGTTTTTCAGGCAGAACAGGTTCCGGAAGCTCATTGCTTATATAGTTTATAAACTTCCATACTTCCTTAACCTCATTAATATGAACCTCATACGGTTCGTAAATCGGATTAAGTGAATAAAGAACAAGCTTTCCGTCAGCTTTTACATTATTCTCGACAATTTTAAATACAATACCGTCATTAATTGTAAAAACCACATAGGCTTTTCCACTCTTAATATCCCGCCAGTCCTGAAGGAATTCGCCTGTCACCCATGAACCGTCAGGGATTGGAAGCATTGAGTCGCCTTTCAGCTGGAATGTTCTGTATTTTCTTTTATCGGAAAGAAAAGGGAGCCTGAATCTTGGCAATTCACCAATATATTCAGGATCAGCATAACCGGTTGTATAACCGGCTTTTGCTTTTTCCGGAACAAGCTCGATATTTTCAGTGTTGTCGGAATTTACCGTTGTGGTCAGCACCCTGAGGTTGCTTCCTTTTACGTAAGCGTCATATCCCCTTTCAAGCTCACCAAGCTGGCTTTCAGAAAGCTTTGTCATATCTATTTTCAACAGTGTGTCGATCGACATGTTGAAATACCTTGAGAAAGAGACCAGGATTTTTATTCCCGGTTGTGCCACACCGTTCTCATACCCGCTCAGGGTTGAACGTTTAAGATTAAGGGCAACAGCAACATCATCCTGTGTTCTGCCTCTTCTTTTTCTTAAAAATTTTATGTTCGATGCGAAGTGCATAATTAAAATTGATTATATTGTAGTCAAAGAATTGATTAAATTTTAATCAAAAGTAAAGGATAGTTTTGAAATAAACAAAGGATTATGGAATTTTTTTACAAATAATTTTTCTCTGTGGCTCTCTGTGCTTCTCCGGATTTCCTCTGTGTAACAAAAAAGATGAAAAACTTACACAGAGAGACACAGAGGAGCACAGAGTTACACAGAGTAATTTTCAGGAAAATGTTTTTGGCAGGCAACATAGAACGCTCCATCCTTCACCTCGACCTCGATACTTTTTTCGTTTCGGTTGAGAGGCTGAAAAACAGCAGGCTTTACGGTAAACCGGTAATAATCGGCGGTATGTCGGACCGTGGTGTGGTATCGAGCTGCAGCTATGAAGCCAGAAAGTATGGAGTAAGCTCCGCAATGCCAATGAAGATGGCCCGGAATATGTGTCCCGATGCCATAATAATACGCGGCGATATGGAAGCTTACAGCAACTACTCAAACATGGTAACCAATATAATTGCCGAGAGATCACCGCTTTATGAGAAGTCATCAATTGATGAGCACTATGTTGATATCACCGGCATGGACCGTTTTTACGGGTGCTATAAATGGTCGCACGAACTGCGCCACCATATAATAAAGGAAACCGGGCTGCCTGTTTCAATCGGGCTTTCAATAAACAAAACCGTATCAAAGATTGCAACAGGCGAGGCAAAGCCAAACGGTGAGATTGAAGTAAAAAAAGAGATAGTCCTCCCCTTTCTCGATCCGCTATCAATAAGCAAGATCCCGATGATTGGCCAGAAAACCTACCATGTTCTCCGCTCAATGGGGATAGCAACCATATATACCTTAAGAAACATTCCTGCAGAGATGCTCGAAAAGCTGATGGGGAAAAACGGTATTGAAGTATGGAAAAAAGCCAATGGAATAGACTCCACTCCGGTGATCAGCTATTCGGAACAGAAATCGATAAGCACCGAACATACTTTTGATAAAGATACAACCGACATAGCGCGACTTAACCAGCTGCTGGTGAGCATGGTGGAAAAAATCGCCTACGACCTGAGAAAACAGGAAAAACTCACTTCCTGCATTACAGTTAAAATAAGGTACTCGAATTTTGATACGCACACCCTGCAGAAACGGATACCATATACTGCTTTCGATCATGTACTTACAGATATAGCTAAAGAGCTGTTTTCCAGGCTATACCAGAGACGTATGCTTATCCGGCTTATCGGAGTCAGGTTCAGCCACCTGGTGCGTGGAGTTCAGCAGCTCGACATGTTTGATGATACTCCCGAGAAAGTCAGCCTCTATATGGCTATGGATAGGCTCCGAAAGCGTTTCGGACGAAATGCGGTGCAGAGAGCTGCCGGGGTTATGACCAGCACCGAAAGAGAGGAAAAAGCCCTTAAACAGCTTGAAAATGCCGCTAACGAGCAGAAAATGATGGAGGAAAGACTAAGAGGGATGATGTATGGATTTGGGGGGCACTGAACAGTGCAATGGCGTTAAGGCAATACGGCTTTAAGGCTTTAAGGCGTTTAATCCCTAAAGTCGTAATGCCCTAATGCCGTAATGCCCTAATGCCCTAATACCGTAATGCCGTTGAGCCATGTACTTAAACTGCCATTCATATTACAGTCTTCGCTACGGAACAATGTCCGTGGAACAGCTTGTGCAGAAAGCAGCAGCTGCAGGAGCTGCATCAATTGCTCTTACAGATATAAATAATTCAACAGCAGTACCGGAATTTGCGGGAGAATGTATCAAAAACAATTTACAGCCAGTTGCAGGCATTGAATTCAGAAATGACAATGAAATGCAATATATCGGAATCGCGCGTAATAACAAGGGTGTGAGAGAGCTGAATGAATTTCTGTCAAAACACAATTTTGAAAAAACATCAATTCCCTTTCCGGCACCCCATTTTTCGGAAGCATATATTATTTATTCGCACACAAAACTTCCGAATCGCAAACTATTTGATAATGAACGTATCGGAATCAGGACAGAGGATGTGAACAAGCTGCTCACACTATCAGGTGCTGACAGGAACAAAATGGTTATCCTGCAACCGGTCACATTTGCAAATAACGATGATATATTCATTCACAGAAGCCTCAGGGCGGTCGACAATAATATACTCCTCAGCCACCTGAGGCCATGGCAGTGTGCCGGTGAAAATGAGTTTTTTCATCCCCCGGGGTACCTCAGAAGCATGTTCGAACAATATCCGGCAATTATCAATAACACATATGACTTGCTGGAAGACTGCAATCTATCTTTTGATTTCAACAGCCAGAAGAACAAAAAGATCTTTTCCGCAAGCAGGTACGACGACAAGCTGCTTCTTGAGAAGCTTGCCTGGGATGGAATGTTGTACAGGTATGGCAAAAATAACAATGAAGCGAGAAAAAGGATCGCCCATGAGCTTGAGATAATTGATAAGCTTGGCTTCTCGGCATATTTTCTTATAACCTGGGATATTGTCAGGTACTCAATGGCAAGAGGTTTTTACCATGTCGGAAGAGGCAGCGGTGCAAATTCGATAGTCGCTTACTGTCTGAAAATCACCAATGTTGATCCAATTGATCTAAACCTTTACTTTGAGAGATTCATTAATCCCAAACGAAGCAGTCCCCCCGATTTTGATATTGATTATTCATGGAAAGAGAGAGATGAGGTTATTGATTATATTTTTAAAAGGTACGGATACAGTCACACAGCACTTCTGGGGACTATCAGCACTTTCAGGGGGAAATCAATTGTCAGGGAGCTTGGGAAAATCCACGGATTGCCAAAAGAAGAAATAGACGCAATTATTGATAACCCGTCGTCTGAATCGAACCGGAATGAGATAACAGATATTATCTTTTCGACAGGACATAAGATTGCCGACTTCCCGAATATGCGGAGCATCCATGCGGGAGGGATTCTGATTTCGGAAGAGCCGGTTTCGTGCTATACAGCGCTTGACATGCCCCCGAAAGGATTTCCGACAACCCAGTGGGATATGTACACTGCTGAAGAGATTGGTTTTGAAAAGCTTGACATTCTCAGTCAGCGTGGCATCGGGCATATCAGGGAGAGCGCTGAGATAATACTCAGGAACCGCTCAATAGATGTCGATGTACATGCAATCCAGATGTTCAAGAATGATCCTAAAATAAAAGAATACCTGAAGACCGGTGAGACTAAGGGATGCTTTTATGTAGAAAGCCCGTCAATGCGCGGACTTCTGCAGAAGCTGAAGTGTGATGATTACACAACGCTTGTTGCAGCCAGTTCAATAATAAGGCCGGGTGTTGCACGTTCCGGGATGATGCGGGAATATATTTACCGATTTCATAATCCTCATAATTTTAAATACTTACATCCAGTAATGAAAGAACAGCTTGAGGAGACCTTCGGGGTCATGGTTTACCAGGAGGATGTACTTAAGGTATGCCATCACTTTGCCGGGCTCGATCTTGCTGATGCCGATACTCTTCGCCGGGCAATGAGCGGAAAATACCGTTCGAAGCAGGAGATGCGCCGAATAATCGAGAAATTCTTCTCAAACTGCCGTGAGAAAGGATACAGTGATAAGCTTACCAAAGAGGTCTGGCGGCAGATTGAATCTTTCGCAGGTTATTCATTTTCAAAAGCACATTCAGCATCGTATGCCGTGGAAAGCTTCCAGAGCCTTTACCTGAAAGCGCATTTCCCGCTTGAGTTCATGGTGGCTGTTATCAACAATTTTGGAGGATTCTACAGGACATGGGTATATGTTCATGAAGCAAAAAGGTACGGGGCCGTTGTACAACCACCATGTATTAACAAAAGCACTTATAAGACAACTATTTACGGATCAGAGATCTACCTTGGATTCATCCATATCATGAGCCTCGAAAATAATCTGGCAATATCAATTGAAGAAAACCGGAAGGCCTGGGGATCATTTGCAGATCTCAATGACTTTGTGAACAGGGTCAACCCGGGGCTTGAACAGGTGATCCTGCTTATCAGGTCCGGAGCATTCAGATTCACCGGTAAAACAAAGTCAGTGCTCCTGTGGGAGGCACACATGATGATAAATAAAAGCAAGCCTGAACCAATGCGGCCTCTCTTCCCCTCCCCCGTTACAGACTTCTTATTACCCGACCTGGAGCAGAATAAGCTTGATGATGCATATGATGAGATAGAGCTTTTCAGCTTTCCTGTTTCGATGAGCTGGTTCGATATGCTCGAAACATCATTCCGGGGAGAAATAACAGCACGCGAAATGATTAACAATATCGGGAAAAAAGTCAGGATGGTCGGGCACCTGGTGACAATAAAATATATTAAAACAATAAAAAAAGAGTGGATGAACTTTGGATGTTTTATCGATGCTGAAGGTAGCTTCTTTGATACTACTCATTTTCCGCAATCACTTAAAGACTACCCGTTTAAAGGAGCAGGAACATACCTGATCCTGGGCAAAGTCGTGGAAGAATTCGGTTATGCATCTGTTGAAGTTGAAAAGATGGCGAAGCTTCCGGTCAAGCCCGATAAAAGGTACTGATCATACCTCAAGTTCATCCGATTCAGAATATTCCTGATCATCAGACTGAACTGATTTAAAAGGCGATGCATCCGATAGTTTTGATATTTTACGAAACCCTGTAATCCAGTAAAGAATAAATAAAGGAACAAAAACCAATAAAAGGATCTGATTATTACCAAGTAAAAGGAAATCGTATGCGCCATGTGAAATAAAGGGAATAATAAAAGCAGCCAGAAGGTTAATTGTCCGGTATTTCGGATTAAAACGCGCCAGCCCGAAATTATAACCCATCATAACTCCAAAAAGAGCATGTGCAGGAACTGCGGTAAGTGCACGTGCAATACCAATGCTGAAACCTCCCTCGAAAACGTAAAGAATATTCTCTACTGCTGCAAAACCCAGTGCAATATAAACTGCATAGACTATTCCGTCAAATTTCTCATTGAAGTTTATGTTATTCCAGAAGAACAGGCAAAATGCCAGGTATTTTATTCCTTCCTCTGTCAGCCCTGCAACCAGAAAAGCTGTATAAGCAGCTTCATTTATTCCTTCCGGACCTTTGTAAAGGCTGGTAAGACCCCACTCAATTAACATTACAGGTAATATGCATAAAGAACCTATAAATAAGGCTTTTAACAATAGAGAAACAGGCTCTTTTTCATATTTGTCACGATTATAGATATAAAAGGCAATAATGAATACCGGTGCAAGGGAAATTAACAATAAGCTGTCGATCATCACTAAATTAAATTAACTTAATTATTCTGGCGAATTACCTTAAGGACTCCCTTGATTGAGTGGATTTTTCTTATAATGCCGTACAAAACATCATTATTTGGCACAAACAAATTAAGCATTCCATCGAACATTCCATCTTCCATGTTATATGTGAAATTCCTTATGGTCACAGTATAGGTTGAAATTATTTCAACAATTTTGTTGACGATTCCGATATCTTCAACCCCGGTTATCTTTATTGAGGTTATAAAGGAAGTGCTGCTTTTTGTTTTAGTCCACCTGGCAGTTACAACCCTGTAGGGATACCTGGCCATCATATAATGTGCATTAGGACAGCTGGTTCTGTGTATTTTAATCCCTTCCGAAATCGTAACAAAACCAAAGACTGAATCACCTAGGACAGGATTGCAGCACTTTGACAGTTTATAATCGAGCCCCTCTACCCTATCTTCAATTATAAGAAAATCAGAGTATTGGGAATCGACCAGATCTTTAGCTTCTTTTTCAGGAGATGGAGCAATCTGAGGAAGAGGTTGTGGCGTCTGATCCTTCTGAAGAACATCTTTAATCTCGAGGAGTTCAATTTTGCCGGTTTCAATAAGGAAATATAGATTCTGTGCAGTCTTGAGATTATAATGATTGATAAGAGTTTGAATGACAACATCACCATAAGGGATTTTCCAGTTTTTTAACCGTCGCATCAATATTTCTTTGCCTTCAGCAGCAGCTTTTGCTTTCTCCTCATTCAGAACCTGTTTTATTTTAGTCTTTGCCTTGCCGGTTACAACAAATGAAAGCCAGTCCTGCTTTGGTTTCTGGTTTTTTGACCTGATAATATCGACATGATCACCATTTTGAAGGACATACCTGATTGTGACATTCTTGCCATTTACTTTTCCACCGACACAAGAGGCTCCAACAGCAGTATGGATATCGAATGCAAAATCAAGAACAGTTGCTCCTGCAGGCAGTTGTCTCAGGTCGCCTTTAGGGGTAAAAACAAATATTTCATCAGTATAAAGGCCTGATCTGACCTGGTCGAGGAAAGTAGTTTCCTCCTTATCTGACGATTCGAGAATCTCCCTCATCCTGGAGAGCCAGGTATCAAGTCCTCCTTCACCCTTAATTCCTTTATATTTAAAATGCGCTGCAAGGCCTTTTTCAGCAATCTCATCCATTCTTTTTGATCGTATCTGAACTTCAACCCATTTACCGCGAGGACCAACAACAGTGGTATGCAGAGACTCATATCCATTTGATTTGGGCACAGATATCCAGTCGCGTAACCTGCTTGGATTTGGCTGATAAAGATCTGTTACAACTGAATAAGCTCTCCAGCAGTCAGATTTATCACTATCATTTTTATTGTCGAGGATGATTCTGACAGCAAACAAGTCGTAGACTTCTTCAAATTCGACCCCCTGCTTCTTCATTTTAAGCATGATGGAATGAATTGATTTGGTGCGGCTTTTAATTTCGAATTTAAACCCTTGTTTTTCGAGCTTCTCCTGAAGGGGTTGAGAGAATTCCCTTATAAATCTGTTCCTTGATGCTGTTGTTTGTTTAAGCCGGTTTTCAATATAGCTGTACTGCTCAGGTTCAAGATATTTGGAAGCCAGATCCTCCATCTCTGATTTAATATTATAGAAGCCCAGCCGGTGTGCCAAGGGTGCATAAAGGAAATATGTCTCAGAAGCGATCGGTAATTGCTCTTTTCCGGGAGCCATATCAAGGTTACGCATATATTCCAGTCGTTCTACCAGCTTGATAAGTATTACACGTACATCATCAGCAAGACTTAATAACAGCTTACGGAAGTTTTCAGCCTGGTATGCCGATTGCATAGATTCTATGCTTGAAACTCTTGAAAAACCATTTAAGATTTCCACAACCTTCTTTCCTAATTCCTTTTCAAGTTCCTGTAAGCTGATATCCAGATTGTTATATGAATCGTGAAGCAAGGCCGCAATTATCGATGTGAGTCCCAGACTCATCTCCCCTGCAATAATCCTGGCAACAGAAAGAGCATGAAGTATCTGTAGCTCTCCTGTAAGTATTTTATTTCCTCCACAAGATTTAATTGCAAGGTTGAGAGCTCTCCTTATTTTAGAATAATCTTCCCTGGCAACTGTGTTCTTGGCCGCCTTCAGCAAAGCTCTGTATCCCGATTGTATTTCTTTTGATTCCAATGAAGCAATTGAAAGTGATTGTCCTGTTGCAAGTAAACAAATATTCTTTAACCTGAGGCAGATTTCAAAAAAAATCCCCGGGTAATTAAGGAATCCCGGGGATTTAAAAAATGATAATTATACTTATCTGATTGAGACTCCTAATCCTGCTGATAATACGCTGTAATGCGACCATGTATAATCGACATGAAAAGTAACGACCGACAACTTAAGTCTGAAACCGACATTTGCCCTTAGTGCGGAAATGTTTTTGATGTTTATTTCTCCAAAATCAGCTCCGGTTATTACTCCTTCATCAGAATAAACAGGATCAACTTCTCCCCATGTTGGTGTCGGAAAATATCCTTCAAGTTTTACTGAAGTATTGGTTCTGCTATAACCAAGTCCGCCATAGAATGTAATTACTTTTAAATTTACCGAAGCAAGTGCACTGACATTCCAGGCTTCAACTGTTGTGGATAAATTCTGATCAGAGAAAGAAGTATTATCATAATTTGAATAGTTTGAGTAATCATCACCAT